>NZ_JWIM01000030.1:0-57201 GCF_002896535.1 Mesotoga sp. B105.6.4
ATGTATACAGTACTGAGTCGGCTAAACAAAGCCTTAGTTCAATGGGTAAGAAACAAGTACAAGAAAAGGAGAGGTCGTACAAAAGCGGGTAAATGGCTAGAAGCTCTTGCTCGCAGAGAGCCTCATCTATTTGTACACTGGACAATGGGGATATTCTATTCGGCTGGATAATGGGAGCCGGATGAATCGAGAGATTCAAGTCCGGTTCTGAGAGAGCCTGGGGGTGAAATCCCCCTGGGCTACTCACCAGAAAAAGCAAGAGACCGGGGTTGGGGGTAGGAAAGAACGAGAGAACCTGGTTGACCGTTGAACGGTTCTCCGAGGAGAACCCGTTGTTCGTTCCAGAGCGAGTATCTGTTCTTCGTTCTTGGTGAAGATCATAATGCAGGAGCAAGAAGATCATAGCCAGGAACCCCAAGCAGAAGCATTTTGGGGCAGGCTCTGCAGGTTGACTGCTTTTTTGAATCCTTCCCTGTGAAGCATGCATTACGACCTGGCGTGATCTTCGCCACCCTTGCGTCCGCCGATGTTCTTTGGCCCATTGCTTCTCGCGATGTTCTTCCCGGAGAACGGCTCTTACAGCGTTAAGCGGATCTTTACAGCGTGCAGCGAAAAGCGGGTCTTCCAGCAACCAGCGGTTTTTTTCTTAAGCGTGCAGCTGCTCTTTCGAAGGACAGGTCCTCGCTCTTGGACGGCGAACGGACAACGTCTCTTTCGCTCTTCTTCTGAACCAAGAACAAAGCTCCTAGTTCTGGAACGAAGAACTTGGGCGCAACGCGCCGGAACCGATCTTCCGATACTATCGGAGAACGGCGAACCGCTGACGGTCAACGTGGTTTTTCATCAGCGCTCAGCGTACAGCGGTTCTTAGCCCGCGAAGCGGAATTGGCCTTTGCTAAGCAAAGACTGGCCGCACGAAATGCGACTGGCGTGCGTCAGCAGACTGGCTCTTATCTTGATTGCTGCCGAAGGAAGCTTTGCGTCCGCCGATGTTTTCGGCGCATTGCGTACCCGGGTGCAGCGCGCAGTAGGCGTCTGCCTCACTTAATCATACAAGACTCTCTCCCTGAACTCTTCAACCAGCTCCGGAGAGTTGTTGGCAACGAGAACATTGGGATCTAGAAGGTCAAGAGGTTCCTTAAGACAGCTTCCAACGAAGCCACCGGCTTCCTTCACCAGCAGGACTCCGCTGGCAACATCCCATGGCTTGAGTTTCTCTTCCCAGAATATATCTGCCCTGCCGGCTGCAACATAGGCAAAGTCAAGACACGCGCTTCCCGTTATTCGAACGCCTCTACATATCTTTATCGCTCGATTAATTCTCCTCGTAATTCTCTCAAAAGACGTCTCGGATGAGTACTGAAGGCCAACATGACTTGTAGCTTCTCGAAGCTCTTTTGTTTTGCTAACCCAAATCCGTTTATTGTTTAAGTAGGCACCCTGACCCTCAATTGCATGGAATGTCTCCTTCCGGTTGTGATCATAGGTAACTGCCAATACGACACGATTTTCTGTGTACAGAGCAATCTGTGTCGAATAGTGAGGATTTGACTTCGAGAAGTTTGTCGTGCCGTCCACAGGATCAACTATCCACATTGTTGAGGATCTAACATCTGGTCCCGACTCTTCTCCGAGATACGCAGCATCCGGGAAGAGATTGTGAAGAAACGACTTGAGATTTTCTTCTATCTCGAGATCAACCGAGGTAACAATGTCCTTGTACCCGGACTTTCGTTCAACCGAAAACTCTTCCTTCGAGACCTTCCTCCATAGTTCAGGAAGATAAGCTCTGATTTTCCTGCTGAAGGTATTGAGAAGCAGATTATCCACGCAGCTTCACACCAATCTCTTCAGTCTCTTTTAAAACCAACTCGATTAGAGAGTTTATCTCTTCGTCGGTAAGGGTCTTTTCGAAAGATTCAAAAGCTAGAGTAACTGTTATGCTCCTGTATCCATGTTCAATGCCTTTTCCTTCATACAGGTCGGAAACCCTTACTTCGTTGAAAAAGGTTCCTTCTAGAGTATTGGTTATCAGCTTTTCAAGCTGCCCATAGTCTATAGAGTAAGGAACAAGGAACGAGAGATCTCTGAAGACTCTTGGGAATGGAGAGATTTTCTTTACTCCGGAAAACTCTTTCATCATGCTTTCAATTAAGGTTACGTTGAGTTCTGCAATAAACACTTCACCGCTTTTGATTTCGTAAAGAGAATCGGCTATTGCTGGATCTACAGCACCAAGGAAGCCCGCTCTTGCACCCTCAATCTCTACAGAGACTGCTTTCCCTCTTTCGAGCCAAGGGGCTGATGAAGGCTTGTACGCAGGAGTTAAACCGTAAAGTGAGAAGAACTCGTCGATTATTCCCTTGATAGTGAAGAAGTCGATTACCCTCTTGTCGGAATAATCCTGTGGATTCTCTCTTCCTGTAGCCACAAAACCTAACGCAGTTGTTTCGCACTGCTTCTCAAGTGGATTGAAAACCGAAGCTATCTCGAAAAGCTTGATATCTCTGTTCTGTCTTCTGAAATTGTAGGATGCCGCAGCTAAGAGATTATAGACTAGCGATGGCCTCAAGACAGCCATATCCATCGACAGCGGGTTCCTCAAAGCGATGCAATCGACTCCTTTGTTTACTTTTGCAATCTCTTCGGGATTTACGAAACTGTATGTGACAACCTCGTCGAAACCATTTGCGACCATCAGATCCTTAAGTCTCTTCTGCCTCTTCAAAGACTCCGGTACGCCAGCCGAGATGGGGAAAATCCTGGGCAGTTCGTTTACTATCCTGTCGTAGCCGTAGATTCTGCCGATCTCTTCAACAAGATCAATTTCCAGTTTTGTGTCGTATGCTCGAAAAGCAGGTGGTTTTACCTTCCAGCCATCATCTGTGCGCTTCACTGAAAACTCCAGGCTTTCAAGTATTCTGCCGATCTTCTCTGGCGGAACTGCTCCTCCAAGTCTCTCACTTACGTACGACTCTCTTAGCTTTATATGCTGAAGCTCGGGCACCCTTCCGGCATCGACGATGTTCGAACCTACGTTCGCGCTACAGAGCTGCTTCATTAGATCGGCCAGTCGTCTTATCACGTATATCGAATCTTCGTAGTCTATACCTCTCTCAAATCTGTACGAACTGTCTGTGGAGATCCCAAGCTTCCTTGCTGTCTTTCGGATTCTCACGGGATCAAACACGGCAACCTCTAGCAGAACTCTTTTCGTAGTTGAATAGACTCCCGATTCCTCACCACCCATAACTCCCGCAAGGGCTAGAGGGGTTTCGCCATTTGTGATCAGCATATCGTTGTTATCAAGCTCCACGGTTTTTCCGTCGAGGAGTTCCAGCTTTTCTCCGTTTCTTGCCTTGCGAACAACTATTTCGGTTGATCCAATCTTCTCCACGTCGAATGCGTGAACAGGATGACCGGTCTCAAGCATCACGTAATTCGTTATATCCACTACGTTGTTTATCGGCCTGAGACCTGCCGCAACCAGTCTCTTCTTCATCCAGAGAGGAGACTCGCCGATTTTCACATGGTCCACCAGAAGGGCCGTGTATCTGATACAGCCATTGTCGTTCAGCTTCACCTTCAGAAAAGGATCATCTCCGGTCGGAATCGACTCATCCACTTCAGGTCTCGTGATCTTCTTTTCAAAGATCGCACCTAGTTCTCTCGCCAATCCAACGACAGAGAGACAGTCTCCCCGGTTGGCCGTCAATTCCACTTCGACCACCGGCGAGTCGAGCCCAAGCAGTTCAACCACGGAATCCCCCGGTCGACCTTCTTCAAGTCTCAATATAGTAAGTGATTTGTCCTCCAGACCCAACTCCTCAAGAGAAAGGAACATTCCTTCCGATTCAACTCCAAGGAACTCCTTTTTCTCGATTTTCATTCCTGAAAGAGAGGAGCCTTCAGGCAACACGGCAACTGTTTCGCCTTTCTTCACAGTCAAGTCTGCTGTAACCACAGTTATCTTACGAGCACCGATGTCAATCTCGGTTATTTGAAGCCTTTCACTCTCAGGGTGAATACCTGTTGAAACAATCCTTCCCACCAATGCGCCCTCGACATAACTCCAGGGATACTCAACACCTGCAACTTCAGTACCGCTCAGTGATAAGCTATTGCCGAGTTCCTCAGGGGATTTGTCGCTTATATCAATGAAGTCACCAAGCCATTCGAGATACAGTCTCATATTACAGCCCTCCTGTAACCCCTAAGGAAGCGTCTATCGTTCCGAAGAAGGTCCCTGATGTCTTCAAGATCGTACTTCAGCATCGCAATTCTCTCAAGACCCGTTCCGGCAGCAAAACCACTCCAGACTTCAGGATCGTATCCTACGCTCTTAAATACGTTCGGATGTACCATGCCTGCTCCAAGGATCTCTAGCCATCCACTGCCTCCACAACTTCTGCAGCCTTCTCCGTTGCAGATCCCGCAACTCACATCGACTTCAAAGCTCGGCTCCGTAAACGGGAAGAAGCTGGGACGTAATCTGATCTTCCTGTTATCGCCAAAGAGCCTCTTGACAAAATGGTCTAGCGAGCCCTTCAAATGGCTGACCGATACTCCCTTATCCACGAACAGGATCTCAAACTGATGGAACATAGGAAGATGAGTAGCGTCGGGAGTGTCCTTTCTATAACAGGTCCCAGGCGCGAATATCGCGAGAGGCGGGTTTCTTGACTCCATTGTCCTTATCTGAACGGGAGAAGTATGCGTTCTGAGGAGTCTGCCGTCTTCAAGATAGAAAGTATCCTGCATGTCTCTTGCGGGGTGCCACTCAGGAGTGTTCAAAGCCTCGAAGTTGTAGTAGGTTGTCTCAATCTCCGGACCCGTCGTTACCTCGAAACCCATGCTTACCCAGATACTCTGGACCTCTTCCATTGTCTGGCTGATCAAGTGTAGAGAACCTATATCCCTCTTCTTGCCCGGAATTGTGTAATCGAGCCTCTCGGATTTCTCTCGTTCTATCCTGGCCGTTTCTTCAAGTTCGTTTCTGCGAGTACTCAGAGCCTCTTCAATCGCATTCTTATACTCGTTGACCGTCTTTCCAAACTCTCTTCTCTCCTCAGGAGGAATCTCTTTCAACTTCTTCATAAGCGAGGTTATCAAACCCTGCTTCCCGACGAGCCTGGATTTCTCTTCCTGAAGTGAGTTTAAATCAGATATTTTCATCACTCTAGTGAGGACTTCTTCCAGATTAATGTCTAGTCCTTTCATTATTGCACCCCCAAGAAGCGTTTGAAGTTATCGTTATCTTGTCTTGCAGTCTGAACAAGAGCCCTTGTAGATGACCTCGAGCGACTTCACCTCGAAATCGTTCAGTTCAGGAGGAAGTCTTCTCATGCAAGCTTCAAAGTATTTGATTGGGATGTCGAAGACTCTACCGCAGGTATTGCATATGAAGTGACTGTGAGGCTTGAGATTAGGATCGTATCGCCTGGAAGTCTTAGTTACAGCAATAGCCCTAATGATTCCTTCCTTTTCAAGAACTTCCATTACGTTATAGACTGTAGCCATTGAGATATTTGGATAAAGTTCTAAAGCAGATCTAAAAACTTCCTCAGCTCCCGGATGACCTTCATGATCTCTGAGAATCCGGATTATCGCAACTCTCTGAGGAGTGATCCTGTAGCCCCTGCTCTTGAGAAGAGCTATCGTCTCCTTGATCTCCATAATTCTATAGCCTCCAAAAAAGGTTTGATTGATTATACAACAAAATTCATTCAATTTAGAAAAAGATTTATGAAAACCTCAATAAGACTTGCTTCTAGAAGAAGGCAGCTTCAATCAATAGAGGTCTTCAAGAAGAGCCTTCAGGGTTTTAGTATCCGCCATCCCAAGAAGACTAACCGCTGAAGAGGCCGAGAGTTTCTCAATTGCATAGCTGAATCCGTTTGCTTCCGCCATCTGAGCAGAGAACTTCTGAAGGTAATCCGGCTCAGAATTGAAAGAGAAGTACAGGACCATTCGTCCGAATTCCGGAGAGTACATGAGAAGTGTGTACAGATAGGTCTTACCATCAGTTGCGAAATCCATTGAAGACCATGCGAAATGCCTTTCGAGCATAGCTTCAGAAAAATAGACCGGCGGACGAACAATAATCATGCCGTCGGTAGCATTTGAAAGCTTGGTCAGAGCTTCATGAGACATCTCTGAGTAGTTTCTATAACTTGCACTAATCGAATGAAATGGATAAGACTTGACGAGCTTAAGAAGTCTATAGTTATCGTCATAAGTAACATCAAATGAGAGATCACCCGAGGAAATCGTAATCTTTCTGCCGCTTGGCAAATCAAGAAAGAGATTGATCGTATAAGATTTGCTATTCACTAGATCCACGAAATTGTCTTCGAAATCCTTTATCTTTGTTATCGGCTCAAAGGCAACGCTTCGCGTTCGGAAAATGGCATAATGGCCCGAGCTATTCCTAACCCAACCAAACTCACCCTTCGTTGTCGAGTAAGAAGTGACCAGCTTGTACGGACCAGATTTTATTACTCGCTCGTTCTTCGCAGTAGTAACTATTCCGCTCTCTTGTACGTATCTGTCTACTTCATACGAAGAGTTCTTGAGTGCATTAACAAGCGTCGTTAACTCTTCAACAGCATCCTTTCCAACCGCCAGCCCGACAGTAAGCAATAGGACAACGAGTACGGACAGCTTTTTCACGGCGATTTCACTCCTTTTGTGTCTTAGAGCGCGTATAGATCAATAAGTTGTGTTGATTCCGGAGATCTCAAAGTCATTGTTCACAGACGATTCATTCAGGAAGCCCAGAGAACGTTCCATCTCTTTCTCCATGACCACAATATCATTCATCTGTGAATCAGCATGTGAGAAAACAGTCAAATTAACCCTGAGTCTCTCGTTCAGAGTCGAACTGTAACCAAGAACGTTTGCAAGTTGATAGAGATCGCCCTTTTTCTTGATTAGAATCGTATTGCCAGTGAAGAATGATACTGAAAACAGACCAAGAACTAGACATGCGGCCACAGTTCCGAGCATCTTGTAGGGTCTGCTCTTTAGCTTCTTGATCTTGCCAACAGTCCTCTTCTTAAGCTCATCAGAAGGTCTGTAAGAGCAGCTTTCCTTAAGAGCTCCAATCACCTTCACATAACTCCTAATTTCCTTCTTCTCATCTACCCTCATTTCCTCTAAAGGGATCTCGCGATCCAAAATGCGGACAAATCTCAGTTCATCCAATGTAACCTACCTCCTCGAGCATCTCCTTGAGTCGCTTTCTTGCATAGTGTAACCTGCTTTTCACCGTTCCGACCGGCTTTTCAAGTATATCGGCGATCTCCTCGTACGACAGGTCATCTATGTCTCTCAACTTAATCAGCAAACGATCATCTTCGGAAAGCTTGCCAACCACTAACATGAGTTCTTCAAAAGAAATCTCGTCCATAACTTCCCCAAAAACGTTCGTAGTTGCCGGCGGCTCAAATGTTACTTTGTCTTCGCTCTCTACGAAATCAGTCAAGAACTCGTTGTTCCGTTTTCTCTTGGCCAATGTGTCTTTGCAAACATTCACCGCAATCCTGTATAACCAAGTCGATAGTTTGGCGTCTCCACGGAACTTCTTGACGTTCTTGAAGACTTTTATAAAGACTTCCTGGATAACATCTTCTACATCATCATATCCAAGATACGATTTGATAACACTACCCAATCTCGGGGCGTAGTCATCATACAAGACTTCGTATGCCCAAACTTTCTTCTTCTTCAGTCCGTCTAGTAGCTTCTTTTCGTCCAACCATACCACCCTAATCTGTTCTATATGACGATGGAGAAGCGAACAGGGTTCAACTTCGCAAGTTAATTATACTAATTATTCGAGATTAATCATATCAATCCATTATAGACTGCAAATTCTTTTTACATGCGAATCATAAAATGAAAATGGCAAAACGCAGGAGCTCGACCTGTGTAAGAGAAGCAAATCAATGCAGGTCGAAAAAAACAAGCAAATCCGATAAAATTAAAGACGTTGGAACGAAACAGACTTTCATGGAGGTGAAGTATTGAAAAAGGAAGAAGTCAAGAAGCTCGGTGAAAAGCTTACTTTGAAGAAGAAGAACGCCTGGTTTACGCTCGACAGAGATGCGGTCTTTGCCTATTCAAAAGATTATATGAACTTCATTGGCAAATCTGTAACAGAACGTCTGGCTGTCAGACATCTTGTGGACCTTCTCCAGAAAAATGGTTTCAAACCCCTCTCTTCATTCGAGGAAAGCGGCGTTAAAAAGGGTGACCGCATATTCATCACCAAAGGCGGCAAGGCGCTAATCGCAGCAGTCATCGGTGAAGACCTCAAGGACGGTATCGACATGATTGCAGCTCACCTCGATGCCCCCAGATTGGATCTCAAGCCGAGTCCTCTTGTAGAAGATTCGGAGCTTGCAATGCTCAAGACACATTACTACGGAGGAGTCAAGAAGTATCAGTGGCTAAACATACCTTTGGCCTTCGTAGGTACGGTAGTCAAGAGCAATGGAGAATCTGTTGATGTCTCTATTGGAATGAGCAGCGATGATCCTGTATTCGTGATTTCCGATCTTCTCCCTCATTTGGACAACAGGGAAGGCGATTTCAGAAAGGTCTTTCAAGGAAAGGATCTCAATGCCATGTCCGGATCTATTCCTATAACGGACGTAAAAGACTTTGAGAATCCAGTGAAGCTGATGTTCCTTAATCTGTTGTATGAAAAGTACGGACTTGTTGAAGAAGACTTCTTTTCTGCCGACATCCAGCTTGTGCCGGCTATCGAACCGAGGGAAGTTGGACTTGATCGATCTATGATCGGTGCTTACGCGCATGATGATAGGGTCTGTTCATACACTGCTATAACAGCGCTCAAGGATATGTCTTCAATAGAGAACCCAAAGAGGACTGCAATGGTCCTTCTCTTCGACAGGGAGGAGATAGGAAGTGAAGGCGTTACAGGAGCAAAGGGGCGGTTTTGGGTCGCCTTTATCGAGAAGCTTCTCAATCTTTCTGGAGAGAAGGGGCTTTACGAGATCGACTTCCTTCTCGAGAAATCCAGAATGATATCGGGAGATGTTGCCGCCGGATTTGACCCGACCTTCAAGGATGCTCACGATCAAACAAATGCAGCAAGATTCGGATATGGAATTGCAATATTGAAATACACAGGCTCCAGAGGGAAGTCAGGAACCAGCGAAGCCAGCGCGGAGTTCATGGGCTATGTGCGAAACCTTCTGAACGAGAAGGGAGTGCACTGGCAGAGTACGATCTTAGGAGAAGTCGATAGGGGCGGCGGAGGGACAGTTGCGAAATTCTTCGCCGAAAGGGGAGTCACAGTAGTGGATGCAGGAACGGCCGTTTTTGGTATGCATTCCCCGTTCGAGCTTCTCTCCAAAGCAGACCTTTACGAAACCTACAGAGCATACAAAGCCTTCCTGGAGGGAGGCGATGTCTAGTTCTGACTGCTCACCTGCGGCAGTGTCGGAATGGATAGTAGAAAACTTTCCTAGAGGTCGCGACTATGAAGAACCTTTCAAGGTTTTGGTGAGCACAATATTGAGTCAGCGCACAAGAGATGAGAATACCGAGGAGGCCTCTCGCAGGCTCTTCTCGGTTTATCCCGATCCGGAGTCGCTTATGAAAGCTCTCCCGGAAGACCTGTACGAGCTGATAAAAGCATCCGGGATGTACAGGCAGAAGGCTTCCAGAATAATCAACTGCGCAAGAATAGTCGTAGAAAACTTTGGAGGGGTTGTCCCCGATACCCTTGAAGAGCTTGTTACAATTCCCGGAGTTGGCAGAAAGACGGCTAACATCGTTCTAAACGTTTCATTCGGAAGGGAAGCCCTGGCAGTCGACACCCATGTTCACAGAATCGCAAATAGACTGGGATGGGTGAAGACGAAGAGGCCCGACGACACCGAATTTGCTCTGATGAAGATCTTGCCGCCCAAGATATGGGGGCCGGTGAACGGGTCAATGGTTGAGTTCGGCAGGGAGATCTGCAGACCTGTAGGCCCAAAGTGCGACATTTGTGGAATCAGGGAGTGCTGCGACTACTTCTCTCAGGTCTTTGTGCAAACCACCGGGAGATAGCGACAACGGAGATAATTATGATTCCCAAGGCCGAACTTAAGAACCTTGCCTCCAGTAGATAGCGGCTTCCGTTCAGTCTGTAGATGGCAACGGCAAAGGTAGGGAAGTCTTTGCTCCCGAGTATTAGCGATCCGCCAAATTCGCCCATAGAAATGGCGAAGACTACCGTTGCAGCGTAAATAATCGTGCTTCTAAAGAAAGGGATTATCATATACCATACGCGTGCAAGTTTCGAAGCACCGTCGAGTTGCGCCGCCTCAAGGAAGGCAAGCTCAGCACCGATCACCTGACCACTTATGTAGTTCAAAGCAACGGGTAACGAAATCACAATGTAAAGCAGCACCAGCAGCAGTGGAACAGGGAAACTCCCAAATGCTGTGAGATAGGAAACAGCTAGAATCGAAGGTGTTACGGACAGAGCTATCAAAGACACTATTCTCAGATATCTCGATTCTCGATAGGTGTGCCTTGCTTGCCACGAAAGAAAAAAGGCGATTGTTACCGTCACAACGGCTGCAAGAAATGAAAGCGTTATTGAATTGACCAATGTGTTGACCAATCCCGTGCCGAGAAGCACGATCTTTTCTGTAAACAGCTTCGTTATCCTCTCGAAGATGAATTCCTTTCTGGTCCAGTCGTAGAATGAACTGAAGAGGGCACCAAGAATCGGTATCCACTCGAAGAGAACAAATATCCATGAGTAGATGCCCGTTAATCTGTTCTTTTCCAGATACTGCTCACCATGTTCAAAGGGCGAACTCTTCTCGCTCAGCGAAATGAGTAATCCGAAAACCATAATAAATGCGAACTGAACTGCGGCAAGAACGACTGCATTCTGCGGTGCAGCCAAAAGCCTGAAATTCATATAGATTGAAACTTCCAGGGTAGCGAATTGCGCCCCGCCCAATACAAGAACAACGGCAAAAGAGGTGAAACAGTAAGTGAAGATCAGAAGCGCGGAATTGATAATTGCCGGTGTAACAAGAGGTAGTTCTACTCGCAGAAGTCTTCGTATCCTCCCCGATCCGTCTATCTTAGAACTTTCCAGCACATCTGAAGGCAAATTTCTGAGCGCATTCCCAAGAACTAGTATAACTATTGGTGCGTTATAGAAGACGTGTCCAAGTAAGACTGCCCCAAGAGAATAAAGAATCTGTACCCTCTCCAGACCGGCAAAAGACATCAGGTTGTTGAAGAGTCCATTTCTGCCGTAAACTGCCAGGAAGCCTATTGCCATCGATATGCTGGGAAAGAAGAACGGTATATAGGTTGTTATTCCCAATAGACGTGAAAGACGACCGTTGCTTCTCGCATAGTGAACTGCCGCCGGGAAACCGACGATCATTGCCAGAAATGTACTGAGAAGCGCCTGCTTGACCGTGAACCCGGCAATCGACCTGAACGAGGGCGACGAAATCACTGAAAAAATCGTATCTAACTCTAGATTACCGAAGGCAAAGAATAACGGCAGCAAAACAACGGCCGCGATCCCAACTGCAGATATTGTCAGAAATTTACCTTTCGTATATTACCGCTTCCCACTTGGAGATGAGTTCGGAAAGATCCACCTCGGCAGATAGTTTCAGAATCTTCTCCGGTTTGACGGCATAATCGAAGGCCGGGGGCATCTCTACATCTATTACAGGGAACATCCACTGGTTAAGGGGAATATGACGCTGAAAGTCCTCACTCAGAAGAAAGTCCATGAACATTTCAGCATCGCGCAGATTCTTCGTCCATCTTATGATTCCCGCTCCCTCAATCTGGACGTAACCCCTGCCCTCTGGAATTATTGACATATAGACAGATTCACCGTAATAATGCATTGAATATGCTCCATCCGTGGCATAAGAAACCATTATTGGAGCCTCTCCGGATTCGAATTTCTGGAAAGAGTCGTCCCACCCGAGAGAAACTGTGAGTATCGAGGGTTTGAAAGCCTGCCAGAATTCCTCAAATCGCTCGCCAAAAAGCAGATAAGTCCAAGCGAGGAAAGATAGACCGGTACTCGAGGTTCTGGGATCTTGAATAATCACGCTCCTTCGATACTCCGGCCCGGTTAGATCCCAAAGCGTTTCGATGGAATCTTTTATCTGGCTAGTGTCACATATTAGCGCGATCCCTCCGAAATCATATGGGGTTAGTCTCCACTGACTATCGAGTAGAAGATCATTATCAAAGATCTTCTCATAGCCTTGGGGTCTGTAAGAAAGAAAGATACCTTCTTCGAAAGCACGTCTCGAAAGAAGGTTATCGATTCCAATCACGACATCTCCATCGAAATTCTCGCGCTCGGAAATAATCAAGCTCAGCAGAGAACCCGAATCTCCAACAGCGCGAAACTCAACTGCAATTCCCGTTTTTTCTGTAAACTTCGAAAAAGTCTCTTGCGCGAGCGGTTGAAGGGAATCGTATGAATATACCTTGAGCGGTAACACTGTCGAAAATGGAATGAAGAGGATCAATGATAAGACCAGAAATGCTCTTCTCATAAAAAACACCTCCTGCAAGAAATTACCGGAGGCGCTAGCCATGGCCTTCCCTACGCCGGTGCTAACCGGATCAGGTTCTTGGGGTCTGCTTTCAGCACTCTCAGCCTTCTGGGCTCCCCCGGCACTCAATTATAACACTACGCTTTTGGTGATACAATTGACCAGGAGGTGGTCGCTTGAAGGCTGCAATCCTTCTTACCGGGGACGAAATCACCAGAGGCGTGGTCAAAGACAGTAATGGAGGTTATCTCGCAGAGAGTCTTACGGCACTGGGATTTGAAGTCCAGTCAATCGTTGTAGTTCCGGACAGCAGGGAATACATAAGCCACGAGATAAGAACGGCTCTTAGTAGAGCTGATCTCCTCCTAATAACAGGAGGACTTGGAACCACATTCGATGACATTACTCTTCAGACTGTTGCCGACTATCTCGGCAGGGAGCTGAGCTTCGATAGCGAGTATTATTCTGCATTAGAAGAAAGCTTCCTTAAGCGGTTTTCCAGAGAAGCCCCTGCGGGACTGAAGAGGCAAGCTCTCGTTATGCAGGACTCGGTTCAGCTTCCGAACATCTCTGGTAGTGCCAGGGGATCATTTGTGAGAACAGAGAACAAGGAGATCGTTATTCTTCCCGGACCTCCGATGGAAATGGAAGCGGTCTTCATGGAAGCCCTCAAACACATTACTCTGCCGCCCAAGATGTTTTCTAGAACGATCGGATTCCTGGATCTTACTGAACCAGAAGTAGAAGACTTCACTGAGGAGATGCTTTCCAGGTTCTCTGGAGTAAAGTTCGTAACAAGAGTACGTTATTTCTCTGGTCCAACAGTGATCCTGTCCGCGAGTGACGAGTCTGTTCTCGAAGAGGTTTGCCGCCTCTTCTCCGAGCGGTGGAAAAGGTACATCTACACAACAAGCGGCGAGGAACTGGTTGAAGTGGTTGTCAAAGGGCTTCGGGAAAAGAACCTGACAATTTCCGTAGCGGAATCCTGTTCAGGAGGTCGCCTTTCTGCACTTCTCACTTCGGTTCCCGGAGTCTCAGATGTCTTTTCTGGAGGCATCGTATCTTATTCGAACGAATCGAAGATGTCACTCCTGAAAGTCAGTGAGAACTCTTTGAGTCAACACGGTGCCGTCTCTGAAGAGGTGGCCTTCGAAATGGCCGCGGGGACAAGTCGTCTCTTCGGAACTGATGTGGGCCTTTCCGTCACTGGAATAGCAGGTCCTTCGGGAGGGTCAGATCTTAAACCCGTGGGCCTTGTCTGCTCTGCAGTGAGGATTGCAGATTCAATAGAGACCTACACCGACAGATTCAAGGGAGCCAGAGAGACAATCCAGCTAAGAGCTGCAAGCACTGTTTTGAAAAGGCTTTGGAGGTTGTTTTGGAACGAGTATTATATAGAGTAAACGACCCGATTTCCTGGGTCGAGAAGAAAATCGAAAAGTGCTCTGCAACTGTAGTCATTTTTCCCAGCGAGAGAATGCTGGAATCCTTCATCGACATACATTCGAAGCATGAGGGTGATGGATTCTTCTTCTCTCATGATGTCTTCCCATTTGAAGACGTCGGGACTTCTCCCAGGATAAGGTCTGAACGACTCGCGTTGCTCAGAAAGCTGCTTCTCGGAGAGCTCAGAACCGTGTATACGTCTTTCCATGGTCTTCTGAGAAAGACAGTGCCAATCGAAGTCTTCGAAGGCCTTTCGCTGAAGGTTGAAGTTGGAGGTCCGCTCACTCTCCACGAGGACCACCTGCAGAGTCTGGGATATTCCAGGGCGTTTTCCGTCACAATTCCCGGGGAATTTGCCGTTAGAGGAGGAATTGTCGACATCTTCATTCCTGGGACTGAAAGACCGATTAGAATAGACACTTTCGACAGAGAGATAGAATCGATCAGAAGTTTCGATCCGGCAACTCAGAAGAGTCTTCAAAGGCTGAATGAAGCTTGTGTAACTCCTGCTGCCGAGGGCATCACCGCCTCACCGCACAGGGAACTCGCTCTGAAAAGAATTTCCAGCGCAGAAAAGGCAATCGGTGGCTCGGATGAGATTCTTCGGGACCGCCTGGACACGATGGATACTATTGCAGGAATCTTCTACGAGCGGCAATCGATTCTTCTTGACTTTC
This sequence comes from Mesotoga sp. B105.6.4, assembly GCF_002896535.1. Taxonomy (NCBI): domain Bacteria; kingdom Thermotogati; phylum Thermotogota; class Thermotogae; order Kosmotogales; family Kosmotogaceae; genus Mesotoga; species Mesotoga sp. B105.6.4. Next base: position 14,702 of record NZ_JWIM01000030.1, read on the forward strand.
TTGAAAACTACAACGTAGTCTTTGTCAATCCAGACGATGCGTTAGCTGAGTTTGGGCGAAGAGAACGCGAGACTCTTGAACTCCTTTCGGACAAAGCTGTTAGAAAGTTCCTCTACATCAGATTCGGTGGAGTGTCCTCAGAAGTGCTACTGAAGTTGAAGGATTATTCCATCGTATCTGACGGAGAAGTCTCCTCTCTTGATTACGACTCGGAGCTCGGCGAGAAGCTTGAGATAATCAAGAGACCAAGGAGAGAAGAAGAGTTTTTGCCGAGAATACCGGTGGTTGACTGGACGGAGCTGGAAGAGGGAGATTTTGTTGTCCACAAGGAGTACGGCATTGGTCGTTATCTTGGAGTAAGAACAGTGGAGAACATTCTAGGAACCAGAGAGTATCTTCTCCTGGAGTACAGAGATGGAAATAAGATCTACGTTCCGGTCGACAGGGTCGATCGTGTTCACAAATACATAGGAAACACCGAAGGAATTCAGTTGAACTCCTTGAGAGGTACTGCCTGGAACAGACAGAAATCGAAAGTGAAGAGAGAAGTGAAGGCTTTGATTGAAGAACTGTCAAACCTTTACGGCTCAAGAGAGGCCTCGTCAGGAATTCCTTTGATAGGCGAAAGCGAGATGGAGAAGAGCTTCAAAGAAAGCTTCCCGTATCTCGAGACAGAAGATCAGCAGAAGGCAGTCGAAGAAGTACTTGACGACCTGAGTACCAACAAGCCGATGGATCGTCTAATAAGTGGCGATGCCGGATACGGAAAAACCGAAGTGGCTCTGCGTGCTACCTTCAGAGCAGTTGTCTCCGGGAAACAGGTCGCTGTGATGGTCCCTACGACGGTTCTGGCCAGACAGCACTTCGATAACTTCGAAAGCAGGCTTAGCCCTTTTGGAATTAGAGTAGAGATTCTAGATAGATACAGGACCGACGCCCAGAGAAGCAGGCTCTTGAAAAGGCTTAAGAATGGACAGGTCGATGTCGTTGTAGGCACTCACTCTTTGCTCTCAAAGGAAATCGTATTCGCCGATCTTGGCCTGGTAGTAGTCGACGAAGAACAGCTCTTCGGCGTCCTCCAGAAAGAGCACTTCAAGAAGCTTCGGTTGCAGATACATGTTTTGTCGATGAGCGCCACGCCAATACCGAGAACTCTTTACATGTCTCTTTCGGGTCTCAGAGACCTCTCGGTAATATCTACTCCGCCCGCAGGAAGAACTTCGCCAGAGATATATGTAGGAGCGATAAATGAAAGGCTTATCAGAACGGCAGTACTGAGGGAGACCAACAGAGGCGGTCAAACGATCTTTGTTCACAATAGAGTCGCCGAACTGCCGGAGATTCTCGTGAAGCTGAGAGATCTTCTGCCGGAAGTCAAGATCGACGTTGCTCACGGTCAAATGAACAAGACGGCCTTTGAGCGTACGATAAGGGAATTCTACGTTGGTGAACTAGACATGCTTCTATGCACAACAATAATCGAAAGCGGTGTTGATGTCCCTAATGCCAATACATTGATTGTGAATGATTCCCAGAGATATGGATTGGCCCAACTTTACCAGTTGAGAGGTAGAGTCGGCAGGAGCAATCGGAGAGCCTTTTCATACTTTCTTTACGATCCAAAGAGACTGTCCGATCCTTCGAGAGAGAGGCTGAAGGCTTTGAAAGAGTTCTCGGGAGCCGGAAGCGGAATGAAGATCGCAATGCGGGATCTCGAGATAAGAGGGTTCGGAACGCTGCTTGGCGCAGAGCAACATGGAAACATCAACTCGGTCGGACTGTACCTCTATCGTGAAATGGTAGATAAGGCTATGAAAGAGCTAAGAGGGGAGTTCGAAATCGGTGTCGAGGAAAGGACTGTAGATACGGAACTGAAGAATATTCCGTTCGATATGGTGATCCCTGAGGAGTATGTCTCCGATTCTATAGAGAGGTTGAAGATCTACAGAAGAATCGCAGCATGTAAAGAAGAGAGCGAAATCGACGAAATAGAAGCGGAACTGATAGATAGATTTGGCCGACTTCCTTCTCAAGTTGTCTCCCTTCTTGAAGCTTCGCGGATAAGACTTGGGGCATTCACTATGGGAATAAAGATCGTTGAGTACGATTCTCACTCGGAAAGCTTAGTTATGACTCACGACGAAAACCATATCCGCGACTCTCTGGGAGTTAGGAGCCGCAGGTTAATTGTAAACGAAAGGGAAGGGAAATCCATTCTCTATGGAGTGCCCGAAAGACATCTGATGAAGACGCTGAAGACACTCTTCCATGGAGCTGAGAACATTGTTTGAGGATATCATTTGCGCACTTTCAACTCCCAGAGGAGTATCTGCAACGTCTGTTGTAAGATGCTCCGGTCCACGGGTACTAGAGAGAATCCGATACTTGATCTCAGGCCCGAAAAGTCTTCAACCACGAAGGGCATATGTAGCGGAATTTGTCGAAGGCGATCGCTTCATCGATGAGGTCGTCGTTGTTTTCTTTGAAGGCCCTGCTTCCTACACAGGCGAAGATATGCTTGAGATCTCGTTTCATGGAAATCCGATTATTGTGGAGAACGCTTTGGAAGCTCTGTTTCGTGCTGGCTCGAGAATGGCTCTCCCGGGGGAGTTCACAAAGAGGGCGGTTCTGAACGGGAAATTCGATCTTATCAAAGCCGAGGCGATAAACGCCCTTATCACTTCCAAAACAGAGAGAGCTCTGGAAGCAGCCGTGAAAAGCTTTACAGGAGGTCTCAGTGAAGAAGTAATCTCTTTCAGGGAAAAGATGATTCGTCTTCTCGCCGCCGTTGAAGTTGAACTGAACTATCCTGATGAAGTTGAGACTGATTACTCCTCTCTGCACGGTGAACTCCTGGATTTGAGGAATGAGATTGCCCATTTCGTGAACAGTTCCGAGAACGGGATAATACTCTCTCGGGGAATCAAAACCGCAATCGTAGGAGAGACAAATGTCGGAAAGTCTACTCTTCTCAACGCTTTGCTGAAACGCGATAGAGCGATCGTCTCAGATCTTCCCGGTACAACGAGGGATACTATTGAAGAAGATCTCAACATAGAAGGTGTTCTGTTTAACGTAGTGGATACCGCAGGAATACGGGAAGCAACAGATGCTGTGGAAGAGTTGGGAATCAGAAGGAGCTTGAAGGCAATCGAGGAAGCCGATTTAGTAATTCTACTGAGAGATCCTCATAACCAGGAAAACCGGGATCTAGAGGAAGATCTTCGAAACGGAAGGAAGCGGCTTATTGTTGCAGCAAACAAATCCGATATTCGAAAGATCGAAAGCGGCTCTTACGATGTAATTATCAGCGCGAGAACCGGTGAAGGAATTAGAGATCTCGAGAAGCTCATGCTGAAGAAAACAGATGACATCACCTCGATTGAAGATTCCGTAATTATAAGCGCGAGGCAGAAACAGAAGCTTTCAGATTCGGTAGACTGCATTGACAAATCGATAGAAGCAATAGATAGTTTGATAACTGTCGACGTTGTGAGCACGATGATTGAGCAGGCCGCAAGAAGTCTCGACGAATTGTTGGGAACAAACGTTACAGAAGATTTGCTGAATAGGATTTTCGGCGATTTCTGTGTTGGGAAGTGATCTTAATGACTGGGATTCTCTTACTGCTAGCAGGTTCGGCCACGAGGTTTGTTCTTTCTCCGCTCTGGTACTTTCTGGCATGCACGCCGGCATATATTGTCTTCACCGTGCTGAGGAAGAGATTTGATTACCGCATACTAGCACTTGCTCCTTTGATCCCGATAGTCGCTGAGGTGATCGCCATACTTCTTGGCAATTTCAAGGCAGGCTTCCTTTTTGGAGACATAATCTGCATAATTACTGCCCTACTTGGCATGGGAGACGAACGACCAAAAGAAAGACTGATCCGGGATTTGGGGCTCTCTGGAGCCGAAAACAGAATGCGCGTAAGCTCCATGTTCTATACATTCGGCAGAGTAGCCCAAATCGAGAAAGTAAACATGAGTCAGAGTTACGCCGTTATTCATGACAAAGCCTTTCGCTTCACGGTCGATATCCCAGGAAGCGGAAGGGTCACCATGGTTATTCCGATAGAGAAGATCGAAGAGGTTTCAGTCCATCTGAGCATGTCTTCGGGCGAGCTTTACCTTCCCTCTCTCAGAGACATGTTCCTCCCTGCCAGAAAGATAAAGATGATAGGCAAACCAAAAATAAGGGACTACTTCTTACTTGTGAGGACTTCAGAAGACACCTATTCCTTCTACGAAGAACCTGCGACAGTTCTGAGAATACAGGAGGAGATAGAAGCTGCAAGAAAAGAAACAGAGCAATTAGTGCAGGATCATCCGTCAACTTCCACTTAAAAAGACGGTTGCAGGCTATCGAATGATTGTACTTTCCAGCGAAGATTTTTTCACAACACTGCCAAGTTCAGGTTTCGGGAGCCATTGTTAGTCGCACTTCTCACTTGCTGCGCTATAATTCAATAAGAAGTGAGGTGGTAGATATGGAAGAATCGAGAGAATACCATTTTGACACTCTAGCAATACACGCTGCGGAGCAAGAGGACCAGAACCAGGCACTCAACTCTCCGATATACATGACTTCAACATTTACATTCACTGATTTGCAGCAAGCCGAAGATACCTTTTCCTTTAAGAGGCGGGCATACGTTTATACAAGAGGCGGTAATCCAACCATAAATCTTTTCGAACAGAGACTTGCCACTCTCGAGAACGGAGTGGACGGTGTAGCCTTCTCTTCAGGAATGGCAGCGATCAGTTCGGTGATTCTGTCCTTCTCGGGAGCTGGGGATTCTGTCCTTGCACACAGAAATCTCTACGGCTCAACGTTCGGGTTTCTGAACCACCTTATAGCGAAGTATGGGATCAATACGGACTTCATCGATATGACAGATCTCAACAATGTGGAAAGATCTATCACTCCGAACACAAGGGTGATGTTCCTCGAAACACCGACAAATCCGGCTCTAGAGATAATCGATATTGAGGGCCTTTGTGCCATTGCCCACTCGAAGGGCATAAAGGTGGTTGTCGACAACACGTTCGCAACCCCCGTATTCCAGAAACCTCTGGATTTCGGCGCGGACGTTGTGCTCCATAGTGCTACCAAGTACATATCGGGCCACGGAGACGTTGTTGGGGGAGTTGCGACCTCTAAGGACTTTGATTATATTCAGAAGCTGAAATTCGGATATATGTGTGAACTTGGAGGAGTCATCAGCCCTTTCAGCGCCTGGCTGCTACTAAGGGGCATGAAGACACTCGGGTTAAGGATGGAAAGGCATGAAAGAAACGCGACTGCAATAGCAGAATTCCTAAGAAAAAGAAAGGAAATCGAGAAGACTTCTTATCCTGGGTTCGAGGATCATCCAGGCCACAAATTGGCTGCCAGACAGATGGAAGGCTTCGGCGGAATTATCAGCTTCGAGTTGTGCGGACCAAAGGAAAACGCAGAGAAATTCGTCCAGGGCCTGAAGCTCATAAAACTGGCCGTTTCACTCGGAGATGCGGAGACTCTAGTAGAAGTACCTGCCATGATGACCCACAGAGACTATCCAGAGGAGGAACTTCATAGATTCGGGTTCTCAAGCAAGACAGTTAGAATATCAGCCGGTTTGGAGCATCACTCCGATCTTTTGGAGGACATCGAGGATGCTCTCGAGAAGGTCTACAAATAATGAAGGCGCTTATCTTTGATGAGACTCTGAGACTGAGAGAAGTACCTATTCCGGAAAGGCAACCGGGAACATCTCTTGTCAGGGTAAATCTCGCAGGTATCTGCAATACGGATATCGAAATAACAAAAGGCTACATGAACTTCCGAGGAATTCTCGGCCACGAGTTCCTCGGAACAGTGGTCGAAAGCGACACGAGTTTCCTAGTTGGAAAGAGAGTGGCATCCGAAATAAGCATACCCTGCAAGAAATGTGATCTGTGTGATATGGGACTTTTCAAGCACTGTAGAAACACAAGGACAATCGGCATTGCAGACTACGCGGGTACAATGGCCGAGTACGCCGTTCTGCCGGACGAGAACCTTCACACAATACCCGAGAAAGTTTCCGATAGAAAGGCGGTCTTTGTAGAACCATTGGCTGCAGCCGCCCATGTGCTCGAAAGTGTTGATTTCTCTTCAACTGACAGAGTCTGTCTTATTGGAGATGGAAAGCTTGGTATGCTTATATCGATGGTGCTTTCCGCGAGCGGAGTTGACCATGTACTTGTTGGCAAACACTCAGAGCGAATGAAGCTTCTCGGAGACAATAACAGAGCCTCCTTTGTAAGCGTAAACGAAGCGGACTCCTACGATAGAGACTTTGATGTGGTGGTCGAAGCAACGGGGAATCCCTACGGGCTGGCTTCTGCGTTGAAAGTAGTGAGGCCCCAGGGAAAGATCGTGCTTAAAAGCACCTATGAAGGAACTCCAGAAGTAGACATTACAAGTGTAGCTGTGAGAGAGATTCACCTTATTGGATCGAGGTGCGGGCCATTTGACAAAGCGATCTCGTTTCTTGAAAGCGGACTTGTTGACCCAACAACCCTTATAGCGAAGACGTTTTCCATTGACGAGTCGCTTGAGGCTTTTGAAGCAGCCAGAAGATCTCTCAAAATAATTATAAGGATGGATTAAACTGGACGGCATCTATAGAATGTACTTCTTTGATCTAGATCACACAATTCTCGATTTCGAGAGAAGTGAAATAGAAGCGCTTTTGGAGTTGTTCGACTCTAGAGGGATCGCGTTGTCTGAAGAACAACTCTCATTATACAGAGAAACAAACTCGAAGTGGTGGAGTTATCTTGCGCTTGGAGAAAAGACTAAGGATGAAGTCGTTCTTGGAAGGTTTGTGGATTATTGCAGCTCTATCGGAGTGAGCTTTAGTCCTGAAGAACTGAATGACGAATACCTGACCAGACTTTCAAAGAAGGCATACTTTCTCCCGGGCGCAAAAGAGTTTCTCACAACGATGAGGCGCCGCGGAAAGAGAATGGCGGTAATAACGAACGGAGTATACCGCGTGCAACACAACAGATTCCTTTCTGCAGGCCTCCCTGAATTCTTCGAATTCTCTCTTTCTTCAGAAGAGGCCGGCGCTGCCAAACCCAACCCCGAAATCTTCTTCGTGGCAATGCGTAGGGCACGTGTTCAGAAGGATGAAGTCGTATACATTGGAGACAGTCTTGAGTCGGACTACAGAGGCGCAGAAAATGCGGGAATTGACTTCATATGGTTCGGCCCTCATGCTCGGAGGAATCGTGGCCCGATAAACATAGCAAAGAGCTACGATGAACTACTTATGCTTCTTGTTTGAGTCGAAAAACGGTTTCTGGGTCCGGTCATGCACACGTGCCGTAAATCGGGTCTAAGGTATGGGGTTTAGGGTCTAGTAAAAAACTAAAGACCTCCTCCGTCGTTTCCAAGATCATTGACGCATCCTTGGATAAAAACGAAACCCAGATCCCGTGCAAATTTATCACGGGATGACATGACGTGGAAGCATTTCAGAGCGAAACGACTTTTAATGCTTCTTTTCTTGTTTGCTCTTATCAACAACCAATAACGAACAATTTATAACCGCTCTTTCTAGTAGCACTGCGGAATGACAGTCTTTTCTTGCTTCAGGTCACTATCATGCTTCTGGCCAGGTTCTCGGTCCTTGGGTCGTTCATAAGACCAGATCCCGTGCAGACCCATCACGGGATGACAGTCTTAGGTTATCCGGAAAGCATCTAATACCGTCATTCTAACTAAGCTCCGGGTCAGAATCTCGATCCTTGAGACAGTTGCCAGTGGCAAGTTGCGAGTTGAATAAGAAAATGGTTGTCCGTTATCGGTTCTCCGTTCTCCAAGACCGAGAGTTGCAAGTTCCATGATGCAAGTTGCAGGAACAGTTATACGTTAACGGTTCTCCGTTCTCCGAAAGGAAAAATCAGTTCCAAGATGCGGGAACGATTCTGCGTTAGCCGTTCTCTCTTCTTTGACAAAGAATGAAAAAGAGCGTTGAAGGCGTGTCCAGGGTTTTGGCTTTTCACAGCGTAGAACGGGTTTTCTGCTCTTAAGCGTACAGCGGTCTCTTCGGTGGACGGCGGACCGTTGACGGCTGACGGAGGACCGCTCTTCACAGCGTTCAGCGGTTCCTCGTTCTTAAGCGCACAGCGGGATCTTCGGTGGACGGTGGACCGTTGACGGTCAATGTTGTTTTCTTCAGCGCTCAGCGGGTCTTCGTTCTTAAGCGTTCAGCGGTTCCTTGTTCTTAAGCGGGTGTATGGCTAATTAGCTGGATGTGGACCGTCTACAATAGCTTGAAGGCTCTACGTGAGAGAGTTAGACAGGGCTACTCACTGGTTGAATTTCAGCTAAAGAGAAGGCACGATCTGATACCAAGGCTTTCTGCCTCTGTTATCGGTCTCATGAAGCACGAACAGGCTGTACAGACAAGAATAGCCGCTTTACGAAATGAGACTGCTGCAGATACTCTTCTGCTTATCATCGAGAATTATCCCGAACTGAAATAGAGCGGCGCGGTCTCACGACTTCAAAAGGCATTGGCCGATACAGAAAACCGTTTGGAGCTTGCCAGAGCTTATTACAACAACATTGCAAAATTCTACAACGCCGGGCTCGAGAGAACTCCCGATATCGTAGTTGCAAGAATTGCTCGACTCAAGGAGTTCGAGCTAATGAGCGGTGATTAGAACGTGACGGCTATTCCGAACAGGCCACCGTCTGGATTGGAAGTGCTGTCTACAAAAGGAATGTCAAGTTCGAAAAACAACTTCCCGTTGGTCAAGAAGACTCCGGGGATAATCCCCATTTCGCTAGCAACGAATATCTGAAGCTTTGCTCCCACCATCCAGTTTCCGATGCTTACGCCCGCCATTGGAGCAACTCTTAGGAAAGGTATGAAGTAGTCGTCTCCGCTTATACCGCTAGGCCTTTTGCCAAGGAATGCTCCTCCGCTAACAAGAATGGCTGCATTCCTGAAGCCAGGAATTCCCAATTTAGCACCGGCCTCCAATGTTGCCGCAGGAGCAGAAATGAAGATGCTCGGTATCGCAACTCTAAGAGAGCCTTCAAGATACTCTGTGAGACCCATGCGAGCAAGGTACTGAAAGCTCCAGGGAGCAAGAATCGATTCTTCGAACCCAACGAGGAGGTCCATTCCGACAGACTGTTTCAACGTCCCTATTGGAAGCATTTCCGGACCCATCATAAGTGCCATCGGTACGCACCCGGAAAATGCGACTATTACAACCAGCATTAAAATGATCCATCTCATCTTCTACTCCTCTACTCCATTCAAAATCATGAAGGAAGATTTGAATCGTTCAAATTGCGGTGGGGGCGAGGGTACTTCTGCATTGTCGTACAGAAAGAGAACAAACTCAAGCATTCTTTCGTAGGGTACTAGCGAATTCAAATCACCTTCAAACCCATTTGCGGAATAACTGAGCTTAATGGCCTCAAGAAGTTCCTCAGTGCTGTATAGACTCAGTGAAGGAATCTTCATCATAGATGCCAATCGGTCAACTACAGCAATCATCGGATCGTCTCCCTTGATTATGTTTTCCAGCGAAACCAGCAGCTCAGAATAGAACCTGTCATGGTCGTCCCACTCTTGACGATCATTAATGATCCTGATCGCTTCAGCTCTCTTCTGGGGAGGAAGGGAATCAAACATTTCCCTGAACACATCCCTATTCTCAAATATGTAGGTGTACTCTCCTTTCACCAGCCCAAAAGCAGCCAGCGTGTCTAAGTAACCCTCTTCTATCTGCAGCTTCGTCTTCTCAGCATCGAAATCCAGCGTGCTTCCGTACATAACCCTAGGCCTGATATGAATCAGATTAGTGCCGGTGAAGAATGCCTTGATCTTGCCGATCCTGTCCCTTAACGCAACTCTCCCTATATCAACGAGTACGACTTCCTTGAAGCCTCTCTCGATTGCCATTTCAACAGGTTGATTTGAATATATTCCACCATCGATAAAGGCCTTGCCATCAATGACAACTGTCTGGAATCCTGGAAAATTCGCACTAGCCATTATGTAGTCGATTAGTAGGCCTTGAGGAATATCTTCTATAAAAAGCATTTCTGGCCTGGCATCGGTTAAATCAAATGTAACTAGTCCAAAATCAACCGACGAGCCTCTGACTGCCTCTTCAGAGATGACGGAGCTAAGAAGATTCTTAAGTGGAGTTACATCAATACCGCGGTTTATTACATCTACCGCACCCTGATAAAGTTCTCCGACACTCCAGTCATCACTACCTCCGCACGCTTCGATAAGCTTTCTTTGAGACTCTGTAGGTCTCATAACGCTATCTTCAGAAATGTTTCTCCAAACTTCAAGTGCCTTCTCAAAGTCTCCCTGGGCAACGGCCGCTGCATTCAAGGAACCTACCGAGGTCCCGTAGACGCCGCCTATTTCGATTCCGAGATCTATAAGAGCCTTCCACGCGCCTATTTCATAAGCACCTTTCGCACCTCCTCCGGAAAGCACCAGTCCCACACTTCCGGAAAACAGAACGACAGGAATCAGGAGCAAAATCAAAACGGACCTTTTCACTGCAAACACCTCTCTTTGACGGCTATCATAGAGGGATAATAGCATTATCAACGTCCAAAATGAAAGATAGCGAGTTAATATCTGACTTTTTCAATCGAGAAAAGAGATGATTAACGGGATTGAAATCAGTGAGAATAACGTAGAAGAGGCTATGAGTTTGGATGAGAGTTCATAGTCGGAGTCAAATATCCTTGGGAAGATCGAAGTGTTAGCTGCAGCCGGCATTGCGCTCATGATTATCAGAATCTTTTCGACAACAGAAGGCAGTTCTACAAACGATAGGAGGCAAAAAACGATCAAAGGCGCAATGCATAGCTTAAGAAGACTGCAGAAGAGAATAATTCTGCTCTTAAATATCGTGGAGAGTCTCGTACTGGCCGAAATAATCCCCGCAACTACCATGGCCAGAGGGATAGTGCTTTCCCCGAGAAGCCCAAGAGCTTCATCGAGGAATGACGGAAGCCTGAGCGGAGTGAAGAAAAGAACAAGGCCTACGAAAACAGCTATCGTTCCTGGATTGAGAAGGCCTTTCTTCCTTGACAGACGGGCCTCATGTGACATGATCCTCACTCCGACAGTCCAGGTCAGAACCTTGAACCAGATATTGAAGACGGCGCTATAGAACACTCCTTCCTTCCCGATTATTAGTTCGACGACAGGATAACCCATATAGGCAACGTTTCCGAAGAGAACAGCATAGAGAAAGACACTTCTTGAATCGTCGGTAATCTTGAGCGCCTTTGCCGAAAAGACCGCAAGAAACCATAGAACCGTATAATGAGCGCCGCGGCAATTAACAATATTATGGAGTAAGAAAACATCTCGTAAGAGTATTCAAAACTCATCGAATCAACTATCAGAGCAGGAAGAGTTACGTAAAGAACGAATCTAGTTACTCCTTTTGTGAACAGATCGTCAACCAGATTAGTTCTCCTCAATATGAAGCCAATTCCTATCAACGCAAAGAAAGTAAGCACTTTCGAGGTGATTTCAGTCATTAGGAGGATTATAAACCCGCATACCAAAGAATGAAACAAGGAAAACAAATCAGGTGGCTCTTAACAGCTTGAATTAGGAATAGCGGAGAACGAAGTGATTACATAAATGACCCAGAATTGTGATAAACTAGTTTCGTTAAACGTTATGCTTTCCTATTTGATATCCGGGCTATCCGGCTTCTTTTTCGGTCACGAGATATTTATGATTATTGGATGCCTATAGGGCAGCCTCAATTCCTTATAAAGGAGGTTTTTTGAATGCGCAAAGCACTGTTAGTTCTACTGGTAGTTCTTGTAAGTGCGGCTTTCATGTTTGCCGCGAATTATCACATCGGTGTTGTGACGGGAACCGTTTCTCAGTCCGAGGATGATCTTAGAGGTGCCGAAGCACTGATCAAGAAATACGGAGATGCCGCTTCCGGTGGGATGATCGTTCACCTCACCTACCCTGACAACTTCATGTCTGAACAGGAGACTGTTATCGCCCAGATAACCGGTCTTGCAGACGATCCTCTTATGAAGGCAATAATTGTTAACCAGGCTATTCCTGGAACAGTTGAGAGCTTCAGAAGAATCAGGGAGACAAGACCGGACATTCTTCTTCTTGCCGGTCTGCCTCACGAAGATCCCCCAATGCTAGCCGATGCGGCCCATCTCTCAGTCAATGCTGACTCACTTGCCCGTGGCTATCTAATTATCTACACAGCCAAGCAGCTCGGCGCAGAGAAGTTTATGCACATCTCCTTCCCGAGGCACATGTCTTACGAACTTCTATCGAAGAGAAGAGACATCATGAGAGCATCTTGTGAGGAACTCGGACTTGAGTTCATCGACATGGGTTCACCCGATCCCGTCGGAGACGTTGGAATCGCCGGCGCACAGCAGTTCATTCTGGAGAAAGTCCCTGCCTGGCTTGACGAATACGGCGCAAACACTGCGTTCTTCTGTACGAATGACGCTCATACAGAACCTCTTCTGAAGAGAGTCGCAGAGCTTGGTGGATTCTTCATTGAAGCCGATCTACCTTCTCCTCTGATGGGTTACCCCGGAGCCCTCGGCATATCCTTCACCGAAGAAGAAACTGGCAACTGGCCAGCAATTCTTGCCAAGGTTGAAGAGGCTGTTGTGGCAAAGGGCGGAGCCGGAAGAATGGGAACATGGGCCTACTCGCTCGGTTACACAACGACGGCAGCTCTTGCTGAACATGCAAAGAACGTTATCGACGGCAAGTGTGAAATCGATGATTTTGATGCAGTAATGGCCACTTTCGCAGAATATACACCAGGTGCGGGCTGGAATGGCAGCTACTACATCGATGCCGATGGAATCGAACAGGAAAACTATCTCCTCATCTATCAGGATACCTACATATTTGGCAAAGGTTACATGGGAATCACCGAAGTTGAGGTTCCTGCAAAATTCTTAAACTTCTAAGCTGAATAACGTCAAGAGGGGGGGCGACCCCCCTTTTCTTGACTCTTTCTAGCCTTCGGTATTGGGGTGAAGTCATGGATGAAAAGCAATATTTGCTGAGGATGGAGAACATAAGTAAGGAGTTCTTCGGAAACCAGGTTCTGAAAGATGTTACTTTGAAAGTTGGGAAGGGCGAGATCATAGGACTGGTTGGCGAAAATGGAGCTGGGAAGTCTACTCTCATGAATATTCTTTTCGGTCTGCCTGTCATCCACGAGACGGGTGGTTTTCAGGGAAAGATATTCCTAAATGATAAGGAAGTCAATTTCGCCAGTCCGTTTGAGGCCATCGAAGCCGGAATAGGAATGGTGCACCAGGAATTTATATTGATCCCGGGTTTCACTGCTACAGAGAACATACTACTGAACAGAGAATCTACTAATTACAATATCTTCGTAGAAGTCTTCGGTGAGAGATTGCGAACTCTTGATAGAGACGACATGCATAAGAGAGCAGTAGCAGCTATAGAGAAGCTGGAGGTTCAACTTGATCCGGATATGCTTGTGAGCGAAATGCCGGTAGGTCACAGGCAGTTTACTGAGATAGCGAGAGAGATGGACAGGAAGTCAACTAAACTGCTTGTCCTTGACGAACCTACGGCAGTTCTTACAGAATCGGAAGCTGATACGATGCTAAGGGCGGCGAGAAAGCTTGCCAATCTGGGACTATCGATAATCTTCATAACCCACAGGCTGAGCGAGGTTCTAGAAATAGCTGATCGCTTGATTGTACTTAGAGATGGGCAGGTCGTCCGAGAACTGGAATCTTCAAAGACTACGCCGAGGGAAATTGCCTCTCTTATGGTTGGCCGAGAAATTAAGGATTCTGCTTCATTGCATTCAAAGGGAAGCACTGAATCGGAAATCGTTCTCGAAATCAAAGATCTTTGGGTTGACATGCCAGGTGAACAGGTAAACAGCGTCAACCTTAAGGTTCATAAAGGTGAGATCCTTGGTATTGGAGGACTTGCCGGTCAAGGCAAACTCGGAATAGCAAATGGAGTCATGGGTCTCTTCCCTTCGGAAGGAGAAGTATATTACAAAGGCGAAAGGCTTCCGCTTAATAACCCTGTAGCTGTTCTAAGCAAAGGAATCGCGTTCGTTTCTGAAGACAGAAGAGGAGTCGGTCTTCTTCTGGATGAGCCAATAGATCTGAACATCGTATTCACAGCAATTCAGATTCAGGGAAGGTTCATCAGGAATTTACTTGGCGGCCTCATTAAATGGCGCGATGACAAAGAGATTTCCAGGGTTGCCAGAGAATATGTGGAATCGCTTCAGATAAAGTGTGTCAGTGAAAGGCAAAATGCAAAAGAGCTCTCCGGAGGCAATCAGCAGAAAGTCTGTCTTGCCAAAGCGTTTGTTCTTGAACCCGACCTTCTTTTCGTATCTGAGCCAACTAGAGGAATCGATGTCGGTGCAAAGAGCGTTGTCCTCGAGACTCTTAGAAGACAGAACAAGGAGCATGGAACCACCATAATCATGACGTCTTCCGAGCTTGAAGAGCTACGCTCAATATGTGACAGAATAGCGATAGTTGATGAAGGAAAGATCGCGGGAATCCTTCTGCCTACTGCTGACCCTGCCGACTTCGGGCTGTTAATGCTAGGTGAACAGGAAGAGGTGAAGGCAAATGCTTGAGAGTATAAGGAAGTTGATAGAGAAGGCCGGCTGGCCTCGAGTAATAATCGCTCTCTTCCTGCTTTCTATGTTTGTAATTGCTCCATTCGTTAACATAAGTGTTGGCACTTCGATCAGCGATACAATCGTTAGGTTCGCAATGAATTCAGTACTCGTGCTTTCACTTGTTCCTATGGTCCAGTCAGGTTGTGGACTGAACTTTGGTATGCAGTTGGGCGTCATTGCCGGACTAATTGGAGCGGTCACAAGTATCGAACTTGGAGTAACTGGCCTTGCGGGATTTCTAACGGCGATAGGAATCGCAATCCCCATCGCCGCAATCCTGGGGTTCTTCTACGGACTTCTGCTTAACAGAGTAAAGGGCGATGAAATGGTCGTTGCAACGTATGTCGGATTCTCTTCTGTAGCCTTCATGAGTATGATGTGGCTACTCTTGCCATACAAGAGTCCTAACATGATCTGGGGGTACGGCGGTTCTGGACTGAGAACCACCATAAGTGTCGAAGGTTATTGGCTTGGGATTCTAAATAATTTCCTTAGTATTAAAATAGGGAAGTTCTTCTTCCCGACTGGAACGGTTCTTTTCTTTGGTCTAATGGCGCTTATTGTCTGGGCCTTTTTTAAGACTAAGCTGGGAACCGCTATGACTGCAGCAGGATCGAATCCCATTTACGCAAAGGCTGCAGGTGTAAACGTCGATAGGATGAGAATTCTATCAGTCGTAATCTCGACAATAATCGCCGCTGTAGGAATTCTAGTCTATGAGCAGAGCTTCGGGTTCATTCAGCTTTATATGGCACCTCTACTAATGGCTTTTCCTGCAGTAGCCGCTTTGCTGCTGGGAGGTGCATCTGTCTCAAAAGCATCTATGGGCAATGTCATTATAGGAGCCTTTCTTTTTCAAGGTATTCTGACGATGACTCCATCTGTTATGAACAACTTGATTAAGAGTGACATGTCAGAGGTAATAAGAATAATCGTCTCCAACGGTATGATCGTTTATGCTTTGACGAGAAGAACGAAGGTGACAAAATGAAGGATCAGAGCTTAACACGAGCAAAGAACCCATTGGTAAGATTTGCAATATCCAATGCGGTCCCAATACTTTTCATAATTCTCCTGATATTCGCAGTACCGTTGTCGGGGTTCTCGACTGATTACCTCTTAAATGAAATCATAACAAGACTTGGAAGAAACTCCTTCCTGGTCATATCTTTGCTTATACCAGTAATGGCCGGTATGGGATTGAACTTTGGCATTGTTTTGGGCGCCATGGCTGGTCAAATGGGCTTGATATTCATGTTAGATTGGGGAGTAGTTGGAATTCCAGGCGTTGTCCTGGCCATGCTAGTAGGAATGCCGATAGCGATCCTCCTTGGTCTTCTTGCCGGAAGCATTCTCAACCGAGCAAAAGGTAGAGAGATGGTTACATCGATGATTCTCGGGTTTTTCATAAACGGTATCTATCAACTAACCATTCTTTATGGTATGGGAAGTGTGATACCAATAACAAGCAATAAGCTGTTGCTACCACGCGGATACGGAGTTAGAAACGCGATCGACCTACTAACTATCAGAAAAGCTCTTGATAATATGTGGTCGATTCAAGTCGGCGGTGTAATAATCCCGCTTGGACTCTTCGCAATCATTGCTGCACTATGTATCTTTGTCTTCTGGTTCACAAGAACAAAGCTTGGGCAAGACATGAGGGCTGTAGGACAAGACATGCAGGTGGCCGCAACTGCGGGTATAAACGTCGATCGGACGAGGACACTATCAATAGTCATCTCGACAGTTTTGGCTTGTTTTGGTCAGATAATATTCCTTCAAAACATAGGCACAATAAACACTTACAACTCACACGATCAGGTTGGAACCTTTGCCATTGCCGCCCTCCTGATTGGAGGTGCTTCAGTCGCCAAAGCAACCATTCCGAATGTTTTCATTGGAATCACACTCTTCCATCTCACCTTCATTGTCGCTCCAAGAGCCGGCAAAGAACTTCTCGGCCAGGCTCAAATTGGAGAGTTCTTCCGAGTGTTTGTCTCGTATGGAATAATTGCAATCTCGCTTGCTCTTTACGCTTGGAGAAGGCAGGTCGAGAAAGAGACCGAACGTAGACAGGCAAAGGCAGCCATAAAGGCCGCGATCGAAGAAAGGACTGGAGGGTGATTTTATGAAAAGAAACGTGATTAGGATTGCCCTTGTTGTAGTGCTGGTTGCCTTGGGGTTCTTTCTCTACGTGATTGGCAAGGAACACCGTGTCTTCGTTGACAATAGAGACATAGTTATCAACGGCGTAGAATACAAGTCTACTAATCCAATTGATGTAATCGTTGATGATGTGGACCTCGGCGAAGTTGGGAAGGGAAAGAGAAAAGTCGCGAACACACCCGGTCCATGGCACAAGATAACGGCTATCGAGAAACTCCCTGACGGTACCACAAGAGAAGTTGTACGCAAATTCAACTTGGCGCCCAACGATACCGCCGTAGTGAATCTTGTAGCGTTATTTGAGCTTGAGGATGGATGGCTTGCAATAGAGTGATCTACTGCAAGCACAATGCTCACTTCACTTAGTTGATCCAAAAGTTGCTCTACGGGGCCGAGCACAAACCTTGTTTGGCCCCTTTTCACTGTGCAAACTCGAAGCGCTGATCGCTGAGGAAAAGACGTTTTGCATTTTCTCACTCTCAATTGCAGGGCAGTAGATTCCGCCGAGCAACAAATCTCGAAGAGTTCGTTCTTCCCGCCATATTCCTATTCCAATTTTCATAGAACTGATTGAAGAAACAAGAGATCAGCCGCCTCCTTCGCGCTAGATTGCAGACCTCGAAGACTCTCTTGAATAATCTTTTCAAAAAACCGACCACACTCTTCGTTCATCTTCATGCATAAGCAGTTTTGTGATACAATTAACATACCCGAGAAAAACTATCGGCGGTAACATGGAGTGAAAGGAGGGAGAACATGAAAAGATTCGAAGGGAAAGTAGTGCTCATTACAGGCGGGAGTTCCGGGATTGGTGCAGATAGCGCCAGGGCCTTCAGCGAGGAAGGAGCGAAAGTTGTCATTACGGACGTTGATGAAGAAAAGGGCAAAGAACTCGCTCAAGAGATAAATGATGCAGGGGGAAAGGCCCTGTTCATGAAACATGACGTTTCGAGCGCTCAGGAGACGAAGAGAATCGTCGAATCTGTTGTCGAGAAGTTCGGAAGGCTTGACGTTGCATTCAACAATGCAGGGATAGGCGGACCTTCTCTTCCTCTATCTGAGTACCCCGAAGAGGACTGGGAGCGAGTGATTTCGATCAATTTGCTTGGTGTCTATTACGGAATGAAGTATGAAATCCAGCAGATGCTTAAGCAAGGCGGGGGAGCAATTGTAAACAATTCCTCGATCCTTGGTAAGGTTGGTTTCAACAACGCCTCTGCCTATGTCGCCGCTAAGCATGCAGTTGTCGGTATGACAAAAGCGGCAGCTCTAGAATACTCAAGCAAGAATATCAGGATAAACGCCGTAAATCCTGCTTTCATAAAGACTCCTCTACTTGAAGCATCCGGAATGAAAGAGGGAACTGACATGCACGACATGCTAGTCGGACTGCATCCAATAGGAAGACTGGGAGAGCCAAGAGAAGTGACGAACGCAGTTCTCTTCTTGTCAAGTGACGAAGCATCTTTCGTTCATGGAGAATCGCTTATGGTTGATGGTGGATACACGGCAAGGTAGAGCTGTTGATTGATGTCCAATTTGCGGACGCCTTCCGGCGTCCTCTTCTTTTATAATGGAAGAGAATGATCATTGGAGGAACTGCTTATGGCAGAGGCGACGCTAGAATTCAAGGATCTCGACACGATGCTTGAGCACGTAAGAAAGGTTTTGACCAGTGCCGGCTTGAACAACCTCGCGGTGAAGTTTCCAGCCGACGTTACTAACTTAACTGTTAGAGGCAACTACGTCTACATCAGTGTCTCTCAAGACTATGAAGAGCGGGGAACAAAGAGGAGAATAGACCTCAGCATGATCTCCGGAAAAGCGGCTTTCGCAAGAATGGGAAAACAGCTGGCGTTGAAGAGCTCGTCTGAGATAAAGGGAAAGAAGTGGCTCTTCGAAGGAACGCTTAGCTTCTACAAACCCCGGGCAAGTTTCTCGATATGGATAGATACGATAGCTCCAATAGGAGAGTCCGATATAACTGCGCGAAGAAGGGAAATCTACCTTGCCCTGAAGGCAAAGGAAGCTCTAAGAATTGAAGAGCATGATCTAGGCGAACTGCCTCCCATAAAGAGAGTTGCTGTGATCTCTTCTTCTACTGCAGCTGGACTGGGGGATTTCTTCTCAAATCTCTCCGTCAACTACCCGTACAAGCCCGTAGTGCATCTCTACGAATCATATATGCAAGGCAATAGAACAGTTCCGGGTGTTCTTTCTGCTCTAAAGAAAATAGAATCTTGTCCTGTGAAGTATGACGTGATAGTTCTTACAAGAGGAGGGGGTTCTGCAAGCGATCTAATGTATTTCGATAGTCTTGAACTAGGAATGGCAATTTCGGAATTCAACAAGAAGTATTGCCCAGTACTGAGTGCTATTGGCCATGAAAGAGACGTTACTATACCTGACTTCGTTGCCTGGAAGCGTTTTGATACTCCTACTGCAGTTGCACGCGGAATAAGCGAACAGGTAAATGATTACGTCGATACCCTGAGCGAATTCTCCGATCTGATGGGAGATGAGATTGAGTGGCTCTTCGAAAGGGCCGAGAACGAGACAGGACCCGATAGACTCCAGTTCATAGCCGATAGGATAGGAGAAACCATCAATCGCACGGACCAGTTCTTTGAAGATGGATCCAGAGTTCTTTCAGGAACGATTACTCACAGAATCCTCCTTGCGATGAACGATCTTGGATCGTTCAATCCGGCTAGATACGTCCTCTCGATTGAGAGAGGCATGAATGAGATTTTCGCATTAACGGACGCTCTGGTAAATAGTGCCGACAGCTCGATACAAAGAAACCTGGCGTTTGCCGAGAGTCGTCTTGATCACAGAGGGTTCGGAAACAGTCTTGAGAAACATCTCATGAATTCCGCAATACTCGTTGAAACACTTGACAAGGGAGTAACCAGGTTGTTCGATGACCTAATAGCGAATTCAGGAGATGATCTAGATAAACTATTTGATGAGCTTACACTCCATGGGGGCTACGCCGCATCATTGCTTTTCGGTGGAGTGGTGTTGAAAAGAGGTCGCTTGATAATCAACAGCGCGAAGGCGGTTTCGGCAGGCGACTCACTGGACTGCGTTTTCAAAGATGGAGAGGCAAAGACTACCATAGATGAAGTCAAATCGGAGGTGTGACATGGATGAAAAGACGTTAGAATCAGTCTTGAAGCTGAAAGAAGAGCAAATAAACTCTATGGATTTCAAGAAGCTGCTTGGATACATAAGATCTATCGACGAGTATTTCAGAAGCAACTCTCAGATAGATGTCGAGGTTGCACTCAAGGCTTATCAGAAAGCAATTCAGCTTCTTACCGCAGCTCGCCTGAGACTGATAACCCTTAAAAGGGAAAAGGAAGAATTGGACAGACAGTACTCAAGCTTTTTGGCCTCAATTGAGACAGAGTCCTCTGAAGAAATGCAGCTGCCGACAGACGGAGATGACGAGGATGAAAAGCTCCCCTTCTAGAAGAGTCTTGAAAGAGCGAGTTCTTAAAAATGACCGCATTTGTTTGTTTAGAACCGCAGATAAAGAAGATGCAAGGAGAATACTTGCCTACATCAATTTCATTGCCGGAGAGTCTGATTATCTGAGTTTCGGAAGAAACGAGTTGACCTTAAGTGAAGAGGCTGAAAGACAGATAATCGCATCGTTTAACGAACAGGCCAACAGCTTTATGGCGGTGGCCGAATGTGAAGACAAGCTTATCGGACTGATCACAATGCAAGGAGGCTCAAAACAGCGCATCAACCACTGGGCAGAGATTGCACTGTCTGTAAGCAAGCCTTACTGGGGAATGGGCATTGGAAAGACCCTCATAGAGCTCGCATTTGAGCATGCACAAAGCAGCGGAATAACTCGGATCGGCCTAAAGGTGCGATCAGACAATGACAGAGCTAGATGCCTCTATTCTAAACTGGGATTTGAAATCGAAGGAACACTTAAGAGATATATGCGAATAGGCGACGAATACTTCGATTTCTACCAAATGGGTCGTGACGTCAAGTCACTTTCTTCTGAAGAGAACAAGTAGACCAAACACGATCAAGACTGCTCCCACGACGATCATTGCCCATTGCGAAAATGAAGAAGGTATTAGGGCAATAACTCCGATAACTGCAAGTATCGCGACAGGAATCAACAGAGGAGAGCGGCTCTTTCCGCCTGCCAAGTAAAGTTGGAATAACCCAAATGCCGGCGCAAGAACGAATAGTCCCCACCCGCCGCTGTCGTAGAATCCAGGGAAGACAACTCCCAGAGTCAAGGCCAACCCCACAACAAGCAACACGCCACCGGGAACCAGAAGTCCGTCGATTCTATTCTTGATCGCGTTGTACTCCATTATGATCCCCGGAAGCCAGATGAACAATAGCCAGAAGTTTGACATCATTGCAGGGACAAAAATGATCATCAAGCCAAGAGTTATGACCACTATTCCAAGAAAAACCTGACTTAGCTTTGACTCTTTCCTTACATTCTCTTCTTTCATTTCATAACCTCCCTTTGCAGCATTACCTAAGAAATATAATACTTCAAAACTTTCAATGTTACACCTGTGCAGTTTATGAGTCACAGCGTTCAGCGGGTCCTCGTTCTTAAGCGCACAGCGGATCTTCGGTGGACGGCGGACCGTTGACGGCTGACGGAGGACCGCTCTTCACTCAGAGTTTCTGCTAGAGCAGGGATGAGGATAAAAGCCGTCCCTGGTCCTTCGCTCAAGATCATGGACCCGTCCTCCGAGAAGAGCAAGAACAGAAGTGATGCGGCGAAGAGCATCGCCGGAAGTGATGCTGGGAAAAACGTCTAGGGACGCGATTCCCGCTTAGCGAAGAGTAGCGCTTCCTTCCATTGGTTGCTTTTACCAACAACCAAAAGCGAACGACCAAGAACCGCTCTTACTAGAAGCCATGAACAGGAGACCCCAAACAGGAGCATTTTAAGGCAGGCTCATTGGTGCACATCAGGGCAGGCTCTACGGGATGACGCTCTTTTTTTGCTTCAGGTCACTATCATGCTTCTGGCCAGGTTCTCGGTCCTTGGGTCGTTCATAAGACCAGATCCCGTGCAAATTTATCACGGGATGACATGACGTGGAAGCATTTCAGAGCGAAACGACTTTTAATGCTTCTTTTCTTGTTTGCTCTTATCAACAACCAATAACGAACAATTTATAACCGCTCTTTCTAGTAGCACTGCAGAATGACAGTCTTTTCTTGCTTCAGGTCATCCTGGCACGCTTCTGGCCAGGATCTCGATCTTTGAAACAGTTGCAAGTGACAAATTGCGAGTTGAATAAGAAAATGGTTGTCCGTTGTCGGTTCTCCGTTCTCCAAGACCGAGAGTTGCAAGTTCCATGATGCAAGTTGCAGGAACAGTTATACGTTAACGGTTCTCCGTTCTCCGAAAGGAAAAATCAGTTCCAAGATGCGGGAACGATTCTGCGTTAGCCGTTCTCTCTTCTTTGACAAAGAATGAAAAAAAGCGTTGAAGGCGTGTCCAGGGTTTTGGCTTTTCACAGCGTAGAACGGGCTCTTCCGACCTCTTGCCTCTGACCTCAGGCTCTTCCCAAGGACGGGTCCATGATCTGGGACGAAGGACTAAGGACGGCTCTTCACAGCGTTCAGCGGGTCCTCGTTCTTAAGCGTACAGCGGGATCTTCGGTGGACGGCGGACCGTTGACGGCCAACGTTGTCTTCGTCAGCGACCAGCATATAGCGGCTCTTGTTGAAGAGCTCTGATTAGATTTGCAAGTCCTTCACTTTTTTGCTGCTGTGCTACACTTATTTATATGAATCGAAGGAGGCGAGCTCTCATGATGACAAGAAAGGAAGGAAGAGCTTTCTTGAGCAACAAGATATGGCAAGAAGTCAATAGAGAGATGAACAAGACAGATCAGATGAAGGGACTGCCGCAGCCCTCTCTTGAGAAGAGCTCGGAGGGTTACGACCTTATTAGTCTTCCTGACCCAAACTCAACTCACCTTATAATGAAGGATTTGAGAGAGATAGTTTTTTCTAGAGAAAGCAGAAGAGTCTACTCGGATGAGAAGTTGTCGCTTGAGGCTTTGTCTTTTCTTCTCTGGTCTTCTCAGGGTGTAAAAGCAGTGATGAAAAACAACTATGCGACGTTGCGAACTGTCCCGTCTGCTGGAGCAAGGCACCCGTTTGAGACATACATATTCGTTAGACTGGTAAAAGGGTTGAAGAGAGGCCTTTATCGTTACGTCGCCTTGTCTCACTCTTTGGTTTTGGAGAAGGAAGGCGACTTTGCCAGTGAAGTTGCTGATGCCGCTCTAGGCCAGAAGTTCGTTGGACATTGCGCTGTAACTTTCGTATGGTCGGTCATCCCCTACAGGACAGAGTGGAGATACGATCTGACATCATACAAACCAATCCTTCTGGACGCAGGTCATATCTGCCAGAATCTATACCTTGCCTGTGAGGCCCTAAATCTTGGAACATGCGCCATTGCAGCTTACGATCAGGAGAAGATCGATAAGTTGATAGGTCTAGATGGTTATGACGAATTTGTCATTTACATGGCTCCGGTAGGAAAACCAAAGAGGTATTGAAATGGGCATATCAGAGCATGAACAATCAATATTGGAGAAGATATACGGCAAAGTTCTCGGGAGAGAAAAGAGATATTTCTCTGTTGACGAGTTGATTAGGGAAGTCGGAGGTTGTCCCGACGAAGTGAACGAAAGCCTGAATATACTAGTGGATGAAGAACTGATCGAGATCAAGCCTTTCAGAATGGGCAGGATTACTCACAAGGGGATTCTTCAAGTTGAAGGAGGCGGGATCCCTGATAAGGAAAAGCAAAGACAGGTGGTGATCTTGAAGCTCAAGGAGTTGACCTCAAACGATCCCGATATATATATAAACATAGACGCTTTGGCCGGGGAACTGAACATGTTGAGGTACGAGTTATTTGATATCTTAAGCTTCCTTCAAGCCGAGGGAATGCTTAAGATTCATTCCAGGATGTCGGTGTCACTCCCTCGGAGAGATTAGAATAATAGAAGCCAGTCACCTGGCTTCTATTTTGGGGATGATGAAAAGGGCTTTTTTCATTTTTCCAGAATGGGAGCCTGTCTTGCTATCGCCTTGCCGGAGTAGCTTGATTCATTTCCAGGCTCCCCTTCCCGCAATTGCTTGATCTACATCTGTGTACGGGGATCACATCTATGTGAAACTTCTATCGCTGCTGCAACCAAATATAAATCGGAGAGATTAGAGAAGAATTAGACTCAGATTAGAGTTTTCTAATTTTCAAGGGGAGAGTCACTCTGAATATAGATCCCTGCTGAGATGAGCTCTTTACAGTTATCGTTCCGTTGTGAGCCTTTACTATCTCCTGAGCTATAGACAGCCCAAGTCCTGTGCCCCTTGTC
Source organism: Mesotoga sp. B105.6.4 (assembly GCF_002896535.1). Classification (NCBI taxonomy): domain Bacteria; kingdom Thermotogati; phylum Thermotogota; class Thermotogae; order Kosmotogales; family Kosmotogaceae; genus Mesotoga; species Mesotoga sp. B105.6.4. The sequence continues at coordinate 39,009 of NZ_JWIM01000030.1, forward strand.
TCAGATCTCGCCTTGTCAACTCTATAGAACCTGTCGAATATCTTGTCAATCTCATCTGCCGGTATTCCTATTCCATTGTCTTCTATGAGAATTTCGACTTCTTCTCTTGACTGGTCTTTCTCTCCGGATATCCTTATCTGGCCGCCCTCGGGGGTGTACTTTATCGCATTATCCACGAGATTGAAGATTGCTCTAGAAAGCTTTTGTCGATCGCCTGCTATCTCAAGGTCAGAAGGAATTTCCGTCATAATATGTATGTTCTTTTCTTTGGCGAGGACTGCTATCGTGTCAAGAACATCTTCGATTAAGACCCCTGCTGGAAAGACTTTGTAATCACCTTTTTGAAGGCTATTCTCAAGCCGCGTGATTACAAGAAGATCATCTATAATACTGCTAAGTCTTTCAATTTCGTTCTGAATCTGAACAAGCGCATTCACATATTCATCGGAATCCCTATCTCTGTGAAGTGTAACGTCCACAATACTTCTAATCGCTGTCAAAGGCGTTCTCAACTCATGCGCCGCATCAGACGTGAACTGTCTTTGCTTCTTGACGGATTCTTCAAGTCTCTCGAGCATTCCGTCAAAAGTACTGGCGAGATGTCCTAGCTCGTCATTTGGCAAAGTCAGGTTGAGCCTCTTGTTGAGTTTTTCAACACTGATCTCTTCTGCAAGCAGCGTAATTCTCTCCACGGGCTCAAGCGATTTCTTTGCCATGTAAAACCCGCCAAGCACTGCAAGAATGATTATCGTAGGTCCGAGAATCAACATCAACCTGGACAGTCGGAAGAGGGCAATTCTGACACTCGAAAGAGATTCTCCCACCTGCATCCATCCCCACTGACCAATCTTAACGGTGAAAATCCTCCAGACGCCCACAGATGTAGAGACTGTAGTGAATTCCCTGTCAGAAAGCTCTAATGAGGCCTTTAGAATTCCAAACGGCCCAAAACCCTCAACAATGCTTCCCGATCCATCCATCAACCTGACAGCGAATCCTTCGGCAAGTAACCTGTTACTGAGAGATTCCATTTCGACGGTCTTCCTGAATATCGGAAGATCCTGGACGATCTCGATATTTGCAAGGAGCTGCGAAGATACGATTCTCAATGACGAATCGGCTTCGCTATGAAGCTGTGCGCTGAGAATCGCATAGATCGAAACGCTAAACGCAAATAGAATAACACCCAGGAAAAGGACGTACCAGAGAGTCAGCTTTATCCTGATAGGAACTATCCTTTTCATCGTATCAACCTAGCCTGTAACCGAAGCCTCTAACAGTGTTGATTAGCTTTGTGGAGAAAGGATCGTCAATCTTTTTTCTCAAATATCTTATGTAGACATCGACGACGTTCGAATCACTGAAAAAATCTTGATCCCAGACGCTTTCTGCGATCTGTGTCCTGCTCAGAACCTGATGAGCATTTCTTGCAAGATACTCCAGAAGCCTGTACTCTTTGGGTGAAAGCTCAATCTCCACGTCATCCCTTCGTACCATATGAGAGACAGTATCTATAGACAAGTCCCCGACTCTCAAAACCCTTTCAAAAGTTTCACGCGGCCTGCGAAGCAACGCATTGATCCTTGCAAGCAGTTCCTTGAATGCAAATGGTTTTACGAGATAGTCATCCGCTCCCGTGTTAAGCCCCTTAACCCGCTCGTCTACAGAATCCAGAGCAGTCAACATGAGAACAGGTGTGTAATTACCGCTTGCTCTCAGTTCACTGCAGACTTCGAAACCATTTTTGCCAGGCAAAAGAATGTCCAGAACTATCACTTCATATTGGTTTGATGATGCTAGTTCCAGGGCTTCATTTCCACTTCTCGCTGCATCCACTGCGAAGCCCTCCTCTTTCAAACCCTTCTGAAGAAAGGCAGATATCGTTGCCTCGTCTTCAACTATTAGAATCCTCAGAAGAACACCTCCTGAATAAAGAAGCCGGAGGGTTTCCCCTCCGGTCAATTCTAGCATCCCTCTTCTTTATGTTGGAGTATCTAGTAGATCCAGTTCTTTTCTGCTCCCTCCGGAGCGGTTTCCTTCATGTAGTCTGAAAGCTGTGCAAGCCATTCCTGGAGAGCAAGTGCCTTGCTGGGGTCGGCTGGACTCCAGCCTTTCCATCCGTGACCCTGGTTCGGGCCGAAATCGAAAGTCATGTCAGAAACCGGGTTCTCCATTTTCTCCATAGCGTCTTTCAGGAGATAGACTGCCTCATTGAGGTAGTAGTTGTCCATATCACCAACTGCAACATGCACATCACCGGCTATCTTGGGACCTATCTCTTCCCAGTTTTCCTGAAGAATGTAGTTGAGATCGTAATTCTTCTTCCAGTAATCGGCAACTTTCTTGTTTATTTCTCCACTTACCTGATCCCAAATCGGCTGAGGGAATCCGTCAGCGCCAACGGGACTGTAAGTTGATTCCCAAACTGACCACTGCCCGCCAGATCTGTTGCTCGGTCCAGCAGCCATTTCGAAGTAGTTCTCCTGCTTCACGGTGAATCTGATGTTACCATGAGTATCTCTTGCACTCGGTCTTTCGGTCTTTATCCAGCCAAAGTCGGAGTAATAAGCATTGTCATCGTTGTAGATGTTGATCAACTGATAATAATTGAAGTCGACTCCATCGGGATACCAGACGTATGTTCTTCCAAAAAAGTCAGGGTAGAAGACTTTCATGGCAAGGGCTTCCCATCCTCCGGTAGATCCGCCTGCAAGAATTCTTGCCCATTTCTCGGGAATCATTCTGAACTGGCTTTCGAGATAAGGTATGAGTTCTTCTGTTATTGCAGTCCCGTATGGGCCAGAGTTCGCCGAGTCGACGGAATAAGATGTGTCGTAGTAAGGTGTGGCATCTCTGAACGATACGGCTATGAATCTTGCATTTCCTTCCTCATTCCAGAACTTATATACGTCGTTGTTCACTCTAAATCCCACCGGAGCACTGCCTCCAGGGAAGTGTCCCTGATAGTAGATCACCGGATAATACACATCAGGATTGTCGTAGTAACCTTCGGGGAGAAGGACATTGGCTCCAATATACATATCTTTGCCCCAGAACTCGGAAACAACATCGCTCTTGATCTTTATGTACTTCACCCATTCAGTATCTGAGTAATTCCCCTGCTGAAGCACCATGCCCGGCTCTAGTTCATAATCGGGCATTATCACTTCTGTGATAGCCAGTTTCACTGTACCGGGATTTGCCGGATCAAGATAGATCTTCTTGGTCTTGCTTTTTGCATTGCCAACTGATTCCCAGAACCACTGCCCGTCTCCAGTGTCATCGTGCATGAGTATGGTATGACCGTCGGCTCTAGCGAAGGTCGTGTATACATTTACAAAAGCCTGTACAAAGTATTCTCCAGCCGGTAGTTCCGATATCTCAATTGGATAACCTGCCACAGCCATATCTCCATCTGAGATCTCCACTACCGATTCAGATGTCATATCGAAGACATCCTTTCCCCAGAACGGAACTCCTCTTACATCTGTCTGCAAGCTAGGTTCTCTAGAAGAATCCTTGCTGACAATTACGAGTACTCGTCCGTTGATCGGTGTCTCTAAACCTAGAGACGCTACTGTATCCAGTGCGTCCTGGCTTATTGATACTTCGAAAGTAAGTGAAAACGCTGTAATGCTTATGAAAAGAATTATAAGAAGAGTAAGTATACTCTTTTTAACCATATTTCCCACCTCCATGAGAATGTAAGCAATTGTCAAATTCCTCTTGCCTGCTGCAAGTTAGAACAATCAAATAGGATAAATCCAGTTACAAGAATAGTTATCGGGATGCTAGCTCTTCTAGAAGTTTTTCAGTTAGAAGCAAGGACGACGAGCGCGGAGAGAAAGGCGAGCACCTTTTTCTGAGGAAAGAACAACGTGATTAGAAAAAATAAGACTTCGAATACCTATACAAACAACTGAACAAGGGTTTAGTTCCATTCTTACCTCCTTTTCTCCGACCACCGTCTGGTAGATCTCTGTTATTATACACTGCCTGAGGTACTGTCGGAACACTATGCGCGATTATTCACATCATCTTCTGTTTTCCGTTGCTTTACTCGCCTTTAGCCTTACATTCACTGCCTTCTTCCATGACAAAAACTATCAAAGTCCTTGAAGTCGATATAGTCGCGAACTCTCTGGAGAGAAGCCCAGATAAAGTCTTCGAAAAGCTTCGCATCATCTTCGCTGTTCAGTTCCTCAACAACATCTTCTTGCTCCGATGGACGTGTAGCGATGTATCGACTCCCTACTGCCCTGTAATTTGAGTAGAGATTGAAATTGAAAATCCCATTTTCTTTTGATCTGTAATACACTGCTAACACCTCCTGTAATACAGAACAATTATATCATGCTGTGTAACAAGCGTGGTTGGGGGCTGCAGGTAGGGGGTAGGAAAGAGCAAAGCAACTGGTTATGAGTTGAGGGTTATCCGTTCTCCGAAAGAGCAATCGAGAAAGAGCATTGGCGAGACGTTCGCTTCGCTCACGAGAAGGCGAGTGAAAACTCAGTCGCTGCTGAAATTAGACGCAAGGCGCCGAAAGAACATCGGCGGACGCAATGCTGGCTTCGCCAGGTCGCAATGCCCGGAAAAGCATCTGGGGACGCAATGCTGCCTTCGGCAGGAGGCGATTTTGAAGACTGTCTGTTCGCACAGACCAGTTTCGGCTTTGCGAGACCAATAAGAAGAAGCGTCGAGAAGGAGCATGGTCGAGACGTTTGCTTCGCTCACGAGAAGGCGAGTGAAAAGTCAGTCACTGCTGAAATTAGACACAAGGCACCGAAAGAACATCGGCGGACGCAATGCTGCCTTCGGAAGGAGGCGGTCTGAAAGCTAGTCACCTTCGTTGGCCAGTTCCGATTCGCGGCCTAGGAACCGCTGAACGCTTAGGAACGAAGACCCGCTGATCGCTGACGAAGACAATGTTGTCCGTCAACGGTCCGCCGTCCACCGAAGATCCGCTGTGCGCTTAAGAACGAGGACCCGCTGATCGCTGGAAGAGCCGTCCTTAGTCCTTCGTCCCAGATCATGGACCCGTCCTTGGGAAGAGCCTGAGGTCAGAGGCAAGAGGTCGGAAGAGCCCGTTCTACGCTGTGAAAAGCCAAAACCCTGGACATGCCTTCAACGCCCTTTTTCATTCTTTGTCAAAGAAGAGAGAACGGCTAACGCAGAATCGTTCCCGCATCTTGGAACTGATTTTTCCTTTCGGAGAACGGAGAACCGTTAATGTATAACCGTTCCTGCAACTTGCATCGTGGAACTTGCAACTCTCGGTCTTGGAGAACGGAGAACCGAAAACGGATAACCGTTCCTGCGACTTACAACATTGCACTTGCAACTGTTTCAAAGATCGAGATTCTGACCAGCTTAGTTAGAATGGCGGTATGAGATGCTCCGGATAACCTAAGACTGTCATCCCGTGATGGGTCTGCACGAAATCTCGCCCTGAGAGCCGCTATTCGCTTAAGAACAAGGACCCGCTGATCGCTGAAGAAGACAACGTTGTCCGTCAACGGTCCACCGTTATCCGTCCGAGAAGAGCAGCGTTTCAAAAGACTTAGAGAGTTTTTGGCTTTTGCTCTTATAACTTGCAACATTGCACTTGCAACTGTTTCAAAGATCGAGATCCTGGCCTGAAGCGTGCCAGGATGACCTCAAGTAAGAAAGACCGTCATCCGTAGAGCCTGCCCTGAAATGCTCCTGTTCAGGAGCCTGCCCTGAAAAGTCCCTGTTCAGGGTCATCCCGTGATGGGTCTGCACGGGATCTGGTCTTGAAAACACTCCAAGGATCGAGATTCTGACCAGGAGCTTTGTCAGAATGACAGGATGTGGTGCATTCCGAATAACCCTAAGGCTGTCATTCCTCAGGACCTGCCCTAAAGGCCTGCCTCAATGAGCCTGCCCTGAAAAGTTTCTGTTCAGGGTCATCCCGTGATGCTTCTGCACTGGATCTGGTCTTGAAAACACTCCAAGGATCGAGATTCTGACCAGGAGCTTTGTCAGAATGACAGGATGTGGTGCATTCCGAATAACCCTAAGGCTGTCATTCCTTAGGACCTGCCCTAAAGGCCTGCCTCAATGAGCCTGCCCTGAAATGCACCTGTTCAGGAGCCTGCCCTGAAATGCACCTGTTCAGGGTCATCCCGTGATGCTTCTGCACGGGATCTGGTCTTGAAACTCGGCAAGATTGAGATTCTGGCCTGAATCAACCCAGTAACTTATAGGCGGATGAAATATATCATTGCTCTCACAAATAAAGGGCTGCTTTCTCCTTGCAACATTCGAACTTGCAACTGATGTTCCTCTCTGAGAAAGGCCCACCGTTGACAGCTAACGGATTGTGATATTCCCAGCGTTCAGCTTTCAGCGAAAAGCGGCTCTTTCCCCGCGAGGTGGCATTGCATCCGCTGATGCTCCTCAGTGCAATGCGTCCTGCGAAGCGGCCTCGCCTCCGCCGGCGATCCTCGGCGCACTGACTGTTAACCGGATGTGAATAATCGAGTCTGTCCCAAAAAACCACGTCCCATGAAACCATCGAGAAACAGCTGATAGACTTCAGAGAATGCCCGACAGTCTAATCTCAAGTCTTAAAGCCTCGCCCGACCAGCGGTCAGCGCCTCTTTGATCTTTCCATCTGGTCCATGCTGTACCCAGCGTACAGCCTTCAGCGGCGCTTTGATCTTCGCTAGCCTTGCGTCTAGCGATTTATAGTGGTTCCACTTCCTCGCGCCAGCGAGCCTCACTTCCTGCCGGAGGCAGCATCACTTCCCGACGAAGTCGGCCTCACTTCCCCGGATGTTCCTCCGGGCATCAGTTCCTGGGATGCTTTTCCTAGCATCACTTCCTCGTCGAGGTAGGTTTACAGATCAAACAGAACACAAGTACGGATTACCAAAAAACTGTATAATTCAGTGTGAGGTGATTTAATGAAGATAGATCTTAGGTGCATCCCCTGCAATCTGAGCAGTTTGCTACGGATTCTGGACGTTAATAACGCTGGAGAGGAAGAGAAGAAACAGGTTGTTAGAACCTTTCTCAAAGAGGTTGCGGAGATGGATTGGTCAGATACTCCTATAGATATCGGCAGAAAGGTCGGAGAGGCATTGGAACCTCTCTTTGGCAACCATGACGCTTTCAGGGACGTCAAGAGACTTTCAAACAGAAGTCTTATGGAAATATACGACGATCTTAAGGAGGAACTCCTCAAGCTTGACGATCCTTTGTTAGGAGCGCTGAAACTATCGGTAGCCGGTAATATTATAGATGTTGCTCCGGGTCATAAGATTGACATTCATAAGACAATGAAGGATGCACTGTCGAGACCTTTCGCAATAGATGATCTAGAAGAGCTAGCGCAAAGGATACGAAGCACCGACTCGCTTCTCATAGTCGGTGATAACTGCGGCGAAGCTGTTCTCGATAAACTTCTGCTAGAACTCTCCGGAGTGCCGAACAGCTACTTCTCGGTAAGAACAATACCGGCTCTTAATGACATAACGATGCGAGAGGCCCTTGAAATAGGCATGGACGAAGTAGCAACGATAATCGATTCTGGAGCAGATGCACCTGGCGCTCAGGAAAAGACTATGCAGAGAGGTTTTTTCGATGTTTATTCCAGGGCCGATGTAGTAATCTCTAAAGGACAGGGCAATCTAGAAGGTTTAAGCTCGGCAAAACGCGAGATCTTCTTTTTGCTTATGGCCAAGTGCGATGTAATCGGCGGCTTTCTCGGAGTACCGAAGGGTTCGTTTGTTGCCTACAGAAAGGCAGAATCGAGGGGATAGAATGGAGCTGTTCAAGGACTTTCCTGTTCTGGTAGTTGACGATGACTTACTTTCAGAAAACACTGGGGGGAGAGCGACAAGAGAGATCATAAGAGAGCTTCAGAAGAGAGGCTTTTCAGTCATAGAGTCTTACTCAGGCTACGACTGTAGAATTGAGTTCATGTCTCATTCAAATGTCAGCTGTGTTTTGCTCGACTGGGATCTTGTGATCAAACCAGATGCTGAGTTTCTAGGCCCGGGAGAGATAATCGAGATAATCCGCGGAAGGAATATGCTTATTCCCATATTCCTCATGACTGAGAAACTAAGAGTTATGGAGATTCCTCTCGAAATAATCAGTCAGATCGACGGCTACGTTTGGAAGCTCGAAGACAGTCCTTCTTTCATCGCGGGAAGAATTGAGGAAGCAACAGAGCGCTACATGGACGAACTGCAGCCCCCCTTTCTGAAAGAGCTCATACGATACGTGGATGAATTCAAGTACTCGTGGCACACCCCCGGTCACAGCGGAGGAGAGGCTTTCCTCAAGTCATCTACCGGGAAGATCTTCCATAACTTTTTCGGGGAGAACATTTTCAGGAGCGACTTATCCGTTTCGGTGCCGGAACTTGGCTCTCTCCTCGAGCATACAGAAGCCATCGGAGAATCGGAAAAGTCTGCTGCCAAGATTTTCGGTTCCGACGAGACATATTTTGTGACGAACGGTACCTCAACATCCAACAAGATCGTCTTCCATTATTGTGTGACCCCGGGGGACATCGTCCTTATAGATCGGAACTGCCACAAGTCGATTATGCATTCAATAATAATGACAGGTGCGATACCAATCTACCTTACGCCTAGCAGAAACTCTTTAGGAATTATCGGGCCGATCCATGAAGAGGATTTTGAATGGAGTGAAATCGAAAAGGCAATAAATGAAAGCCCTCTCGTGGAAGACAAAGAGAACTACAGAATAAAACTTGCTGTAATCACTAATTCGACATATGACGGCCTCTGTTACAACGCGAAAACCATCCTCGACAAGCTTGAAAAGATTGTGGATTTCGTTCTCTTCGATGAGGCATGGTACGCCTATGCGAAATTCCATAGAATGTATATGAGTCGCTTCGGAATGTCACCAGACATTGACAGAGAAAAATCTCCGGTGGTCTTCTCTACGCACTCCACTCATAAGCTACTGGCTGCCTTCTCTCAAGGCTCTATGATACATGTAAAGGATGGTAGAAAAAGGGTAGATCATGGAAGATTCAACGAGGCATACATGATGCACATGTCTACTTCGCCTCAATATGCGATCATCGCTTCCCTGGATGTAGCGGCAAAGATGATGGCCGGAAACGCAGGCAAATTCCTCATTGACGAGACGATTCAGGAGGCAATCATTTTCAGAAAGAAGATGAAGCATCTGAAGGAAGAAATCGAGTCCAAAGAATCAGAGCGAAAGAGACGCTGGTGGCTCGAGATCTGGCAGCCGGAAAAGGTCTCGATTGGGACAGAAGACGGGCAAAGAAAGACCTTCGATCTCGAAGACATCGATGAATCGATTCTCAAGGACAGGCCTGACTGCTGGTATCTCAAAGCAAACGAAGACTGGCATGGATTCGGAAAGCTTGAGAACGACTACGTCCTTCTCGATCCGATAAAAGTGACCGTTATGACCCCGGGAATAACGAGACAAGGTCGGATGAGGGATTGGGGAATCCCAGCAACGATAGTCACAACTTTCCTTAGAGACAGGGGAATAGTAGTTGAGAAATCGGGTCATTACTCATTCCTGATACTCTTCTCCCTCGGGCTGACAAAGGGAAAGTCTGGAACTCTGCTCGCAGAGCTCTTCACTTTCAAGAAGCTCTTCGATGAGGACGCTCCTCTGGATGATGTATTTCCCGATATCGTCAGAGAGTTCCCAAAGAAATATGGAAAGATGACCCTTCAGGAGCTTTGCAGACAGATGCATGAATACCTCCGAAAGGTCAAGATAACCAAGGTCTTGAAGGATGTTTACTCTCGGAATCCCCAGCAGGTTATGCTTCCGTCCAAAGCCTATTCAGAGTTGGTTAACGACAATACTGAACTGGTCAGAATCCGTGAGCTGCAAAACAGAATCTCAGCTGTAATGGTCGTTCCTTACCCTCCGGGAATACCCGTGATAATGCCTGGCGAGAGATATACAGACGATACGAAGAGAATCATCGAATATCTGAATCTCTCGGAGGAGTTCGACAACAAGTTTCCCGGCTTTGAGAACGAGATGCACGGTCTGAAGATGAAGATAGACAGCAACAACAAGAAGAGATACTACACATACTGCTTGAAGGAGATCGACCAGCCAGAGGGCGAATAGGCGATGACATTCGCTCCTGTAACGCATACACCACATAAGTAAATACATCTGTTTGGTGCTATAATCCTTTTTATCACTGATTATGAAGGGATCGACGTGTTCCTAGCATTTCTGCCTGCTGTCTTCTTTGGATGGACTCTCGGAAGGAATGACGCAGCCAATATATACGGTACAACCGTAACAAGTGGAATTCTTAAATACAGATCAGCTGCGCTGATCTCAAGCTTTGCTGTGCTTGTTGGAGCTATTCTGGGTGGGGCCGGTGGAATGCAAACTCTCTCCAGCCTCAGCTCTCACACATTGCTCTCTGCTTCAGTCAACGCAGCGGCAGCGGGAATCTCCGTTCTCTTGCTTAACAGGCTGGGGTTGCCTGTCTCCTCTTCGCAAGCCGTTGTAGGCTCGGTAGTTGGCATTGGACTTCTGAGTGGAAGCGTTGATTGGCTGGTAGTGTTGAAAATAGTCTCTTGCTGGATAACGACTCCACTTGTAGCGGCGATCGTTGCTCTTTTCCTGTATAGACTTATTGGTGTCGCCTTCAAAAGAGTACGTTCAATTCTTGTTCAGGACATACTCCTTAAATCACTTGCAGTAATTGTTGGTGGCTTCGGTTCATTCGCTCTTGGAGCAAATAACGTTGCAAATATCACAGGAACCTTTGCAGATATCATCGGTGTTGAGAAGGCTGTATTGATTGGAGGGCTGAGCATATCGGCCGGAGCTATAATGTTCAGCAAGCGAGTTATGTACACGATCGGGACAAAGATAGTCGCCCTCGAATCGTTCGCTTCGGTTATTGCCTTACTGGCACAATCATTGACCGTCCTAATTTACGCGTTCATTGGGGTTCCCGTTTCGGTTTCGCAGGCAATAGTCGGAGCGGTTATTGGAGTCGGGCTTGCGAGAGGATCGAGAAACTTTGATGCAAGGCTCCTAAAGAGAATTGTCTTTGGATGGGTATCTACTCCCGTAATTTCGGGATTGATCTCAGTTGCCCTTTACACTGCTATCAATTCGATCCTGGCGCTTTTTGGAAGCTGAGCGCCGTATCCATTGACGTGACAACACAGCTGCTTACAGGAGAAGAAGTAGGCCCATAATGTGTATAAGCAAAACCATACGGCAAAACCCGTCAAACCGCCTTCAGCTCATCACGTATTCTCCCAAGTGTTGAATATGGGTCACTAGCTATGATCATCAGAACCTGAAGCCTTCCCCTTGAACCATCTCAGAAAAACGAATTTCAGAATGTCAGCAGGTAGCTCCTGAGGCTTATTGGCTCGACTTTTGCATCGTCATTCATTGACTTTGCCATAAGGTACATGTGAGATATTACAACTCCCAGATCGATCGAAATGACATCCTCGTAGATCAGTGGAATCTTCTTCCAGCCGTGAATTGCTATGCTGTTCCTGTCGAGAATCTCAAATCTCCAGGGCTGCCTGTTGAATGAAGAAGGCGACATCCTTCCCGCATTCAAAATATCCTTCATTCTCTCATCTATGTACTCTGTCTTGCCAGAAACAATCTCCGCAAACGGCTTTCTATTTGCCTCCCTGAAGAGAAATCTAGAGGCTCTCTCAACAATGTCTCCTTCGCTATTAGCGGGAAAGCCCACGATTATCATGGACAGGTAGTTTGGCAGTCTGGCCCAGCTAGTGGAGAAACCCTTCAGGGTGAGATTAAGAACTATCTGCTCGCCTTCGAAACCGAACCGAATCAGATTGGGAGTAGTGAACTCCTTCAGCTTAGCGAGAACGATTCCTGAACCAGACGGAAACTGCGGAGTGAAATACCATTGCAAAGGAGCATCCGAGTTAAGAGGAATAATGTCTCCAATAGCAGAATCCACTTGTTTCCTTTGCTCAGGAGACAGTTGCTTTTCCTGGAACTTTCTCTGAGTCACTCTTAGGCCGATCGCCTTCATGATCTCCTGTTTGTCTAGCATTCAATCACCTCTTTACATATATTCTATATAATTTGACAATAAAACTCAAGATTAATCATATTACTGGTTTCAATGTGCACAACTGTAACGAATAGACCAGAGCGCAAATACCTGCATCAAGAGATGCCTGATCCTTCACATTTACCGAAAATAGCAAGCTCTTTTGGAAAAGAAAAACGCCGGGAACAGAACCCGGCATTTGCATTCTATAACGTGGTTCCGCTACAGTCCTTCCCCAAGCTCTCTAGCCCACTCTTTTGCGGTTTCAACATACTCGTCCAGCCTTGAAGAAGGTGCCTCGAAGTCAATCTCCTGAATCACTTCGTTACCCTTCAATGCCTTCTTGAGATTCTCCAGAGCGGCACCGATCATTCCATCATGTGTACAGAATAGAGCTATCTTCTTTCCCTCCAGCTTGTTTTCTGCGAGAAATGTACTTATCGGCGGCGCATAAGTGAGTGCCCACACGGGACTGCCTATGATTATAAGATCGTAATTGTCAGGATCAAAGCCATATGGCTCAAGTTCAGGCTTGTTATTCATAGTTACCGACTCGCTTCCCCAGATATGCTCCTTGTCAGGATCGTATCCGGGAGTGGTCTCTATTTGCTCGGGATTCTCAACGTGGTGATAATAGGTTCGAGAGAACTCCCCCGTAGGCACCAGCCGAAGAAGGTCAGCATCGATTGAAGAGGCCATAGCTTCTGCAAGAGCTCTTGTACTTTCATCGTATGAGAAATAAACAACGATAGACTTCATTCTATTACCTCCCTTCAAAGCTATTATAGCTTGACTTAGCGGCGAAATGAAGCTATCTCGATAAGGGAATCTTCTACTCTCCTCCTGAACAAATGAATCGAGAAAGCATTATGCAATCTACTGGCATTGAGTTTTCAAGATTTGCATTTTTCTTCAATACAGACTTTTACCGAGGGGCTCATACAGACCTTTTCTAATGCTATAGCGAAGCGCAACGTCAAAAGCAGCCAACGGCTGACAGCAGCTCGCTGTTCGTCGCATCTCAAAGTCGTCAGTATAGAAGCAGGATAACTGCGGATCTTGCGCTTAAATTCGATTGCATAATAACTCGTTATGATAGTGCTTTTGCCTGTGCTTAGAAATAATCGATCGAGCTCCTTCGATACGAAGTATCCTTTAGTAATATCATTATTTAGTAGAGGCGGGTTTTCCGGCTACGGATAATCCGCTTTCGGCTTTCCCGTTTACGGAAAATCGGGTTGCGGATTAATACCGCTCTTACAGAGCGTTTTGTCAATTTCCCTGATCTGCTTTCTCCTATCGTCCACTACTTAAACATTTGCACTCTCTGACTACATTGAATCAAGAAAAGCAGCATTAAACTGTATTAATCTTTAGAATCAATCGCTCTTTTCTATAGCACACACACAACAAGCACATCACAAGCAACCGATAACAGGATACTGAATGGACATCTCAGGAAAAAGCTGAATCGAAGATGCTAGAGAGCACATGAAGCAGGGACGTCCATCAGTAAGTAGTTCCGATAAGCCTCTCGAACCACTCTCGACTTATCACTCTGTAGTGAGGGTGATAACTTCTTTTGTAGTAAGAACTGTGATGTAACAACCGGCCGCTTTCAAGGGCCTCCTTGACTGAAATCGTCGATTCCGGAGTAAAGACACTTTCGGGAAGAGAGTCTCTAAGAACCGCTTCTATCCTCTGCCACTCAACTTTCCAGTCCTCGCGCGTCATTGAGGCACCTACCCTTGAACTTGCTACCAAAGCTCGAAAGAGATCGTCGATCAGAACCTGCCTGTTCTTTACAAGAACAAGATTAAGCCTGAAGAAGTTTTCCATATAGCTGACGTCTTGCCAGAGAACCTGATCAAACTCATCGCAGTCGATCTCTTCGGCAAGGTATCTAAGGGCAACCGCTTGATCTTCCATTAAGTGCTTCGGACCGAACGTGCCTTGATAAAACAGCTTGTAAAGATCGTCGAGCCTTGCTTCGGGATGCAAATCCAGCTCGTGAGAAGCGAGTTCAACAATTCTATTGTCCATTCGAAACATACACTCCCCCTCTTTGATTAACTATTATACAGCTATCAATGCTCGATTCAAAAGCCATCGACCGCTATGATGACGCTTTGGCAAGAAATAGCTCAAGAACATCTGGAGAGATCGCCGGAATTTTCTCTGAAGGCCTTATCTCGAGGCTTCGTATTTAATTCTCAGAAATGATCAAATAATCGAAGTGGCACGAAGACATCTAGCAGGTAATCGCTGTGAGTTTCAATATAAAAGCCCCCGCAATCCGCGAGGGCCCTCTGGGGGTTAACTGTGGCATATAGTACTAGAAGCTAAGAAGAGAATCTCTTCTTCCCCAGACCGAAAAACCTTACTCTATCGTTATTCCGTTACCAGGCTCTAAGTCCAACCAGTGAGAAGACCTTCTTACTAGTACCTCCCGAGTCACCACTAGATGGGACCGTCACAAAGAAGTTCTCAATATAATCGCTACTTCCATCGGTTCCAAAGCTATTCCCAACAACAGATCCAAGAACAAACAGTTGAGAGAGCTTTGTTGTGTAAGTTTTATTGCCCGATATGACCGTTTCTAAATCGGGAAACAAAAAGCTTCCACCCACACAGTTTTCATTGCTTTCATCACACCTCGCAAGGGCTGTGACATCGCCACAAATGGCTCTTACTCCATGCGTTGCATTTCCTTCATTCTGCGTTCCAACTCCGAAAGTGTTAATCACATTTCCACCCAAAGCAGATAGCGAAAGATAGTCCCTGTCCAATTCGAACTGCCTGAAAAGCTCCTCGACCTTTTTAAGTGACATGATGGGCTTTGTCAAAGTGGTCAAATCGTCAGGGCCAGTATTAGGATTATCGCTCTTCCTCGTGGCGATCACAAAATCCTTTGCTGAATCGCCGTAGATAAGATTCGTGTCAATATTTATATCCCCAAATACCGAGATGCTGTATCTCCCATTTATGTAACCAATCATGTGGGGATTTCCGTTTTTATTCACAATATTCACGCTCTTATTGAAGGATAGACTAACAGTGTGATCGGCGGCCTCAATTATTATAGTGTATTTCGTTGTCCCGGAATCCCCTGCCTCACAGGAGACTTCAATAAAATCGTAGTCATTACTCTCTGTTGTTGGGTCCTTGGGAAAAGTAATTGTGTAAGAGTCTGTGGAAGATAGATTGAACGAAATCAGCGAATCTGGCGAGAAAGTAGATGTACTATCGGAGAATAAGTTCTTGTTGTCATCTCTGAAAACAATTTGCTTCGACAGATTGTTCAACTGATTTTCCTTATCTTCAAGTAGTGATACAAAATACGAAGCTGAGTCTGTATCTGTGGCGTTATAGCTTGCCTGATCATCTTCTTTTTCTGGAGAAAAAGACACATGATGAGCCGTTAAACCATTAGAGAAAATGTAAGGAAGATCTGAATTAGGGCTATTAATTATTGCATCGCCTAGTAAAATGGCGTGCCCATTGATCCAGTCACCACCCGAGCTAATATAGTCATCATATCCCTTCTGTTTTGTGGTTGTAACTCTGTCAAACTCCCTATCAATATCTCCTAAAATCAATGCAGGAACTTGAGCTAGAGAATCCACCATTGCAAGTCCATATGAATACCTCTTGACAGCGCCTTTCTCCACCCATGAAATGATTGAGTATTTGTCTCCTGATCTACTCACTGCTACCCCTCTATTGTCAAATTCGGCAAGAGGGTTTAAATCAGCAGCTTCTGATAGATTCTCATCTGATAGTAACCACCATGTCCCTGCTCCAACGTCAGACATTGCACTTTGCCACAATACTCCTTCGTATCCTCCTCTAGAGGAAATGAAAGCGACAAATTCACTAAACCCTTCCCACTGGGCCTCCAAAGGTTCGGGCATATCCGAATAGTTTTCTGACAGGAACACTGTAGCTATTTCCACTAGATTGTTCGAACCTACTCTGAGATCGGAAAGTAGTGCGTAGCTATTCAACTGCCTTGATGATCTCTGGATTGAAATTCCGGCAGCAATTATCATCGTCGTAGCAAAAGCCATGAGGATTAACGCTATTGGCAGAATCACACCTCTATTTCGCATAGGGGTCGTATCTATATACATTAAATACCTCCCTTCTTCCTATTCTATTATCTGTGAGCGAGACCTCAAATATCCAGCCCACTATTTTTTCCCCAGGTTTCAGAGCAGTTTTACTGATCACATCAGCTACAACTTGTTCAAACCCAGGATACGTCGAAAGCTCTTCTATAATGCGTTCAATATCATCCTCACTAGAAGCATTCCTCACAATTCCTTCCACAGTTAGTTTTGCTGCATGTATATTTGTGGCTACTTCTAGCC
The DNA here is from genome assembly GCF_002896535.1 of Mesotoga sp. B105.6.4. NCBI lineage: Bacteria > Thermotogati > Thermotogota > Thermotogae > Kosmotogales > Kosmotogaceae > Mesotoga > Mesotoga sp. B105.6.4. The sequence goes on from NZ_JWIM01000030.1 coordinate 55,461, forward strand.
TAGAAGATATAGCCTTGTATTGTAACATTATGGTTACCCCGCCTGTTATGAGGAATACAATTATGATTAGAACAATCAGAATCTCAGCAGTTGTGAAACCTTTCCTAATAGATCTTCACCGCCCCATTAGATGATTTTGATATACCATAAACAGTAAATGTAGCAGCATAATAGATGTGACTGGAATCTGGTGGAAACTCAAAAGCAAAGTCCTCCAAATTGCCCGCAATGACAGATGATACCTGGTTATTGCTTGCATTATTGTAGAGAAACAACAATTCTCCATCTAAGTAAGTTACTGTCGCAACCGTCTCATCGCCAATGTTTGGAAATCTAGATCTGAGCGATATGGTTTTCGAGTCACTTCTATCAAAATCAATCGCTGTCCAATTTCTCGAAATTATATATCCTAGTCCACTATTCAGTTTCATTATCTCTTCATCTATAGCAAGCTGTGTCTGGACCTGACCGCTGATTCTGAATGTAGAAGTCAGCACAACGTATAAAATCCCCATAATTATCGTCGTGAGAAGCAAAGTAACCATTATCTCAACCATTGTGAAACCCTTGCGCATTTTTGATTTCGTTCGCCTCGATATCAAGAGACTCAAATAGTTGATTCCTCCCTTTTCGGCAAAAACAGATTTCTCTTAGAGCAAGCATGAAAGCGTATGATATGCAACAGAAAGTCAACGGTTCATTGAGGTATCGCTTGTCTACAGAATTAATGAAACTGGTCTTGACTAATCGACCCAAACGATTTTATCACATTATCTTGAACAATCGTTCTCGAAACAAACACCCATGCCAGATCGACCACGTTCTTGAGCAAAACTGGGCATCGGATTTCACAGGTCAAGAAGCTATACTCATGTAAGGTTAATGCAAGAACATGTCACTAATCCACGCAACGGAACTTTTTTTCTTGAAGATCAGTTTCTTTGTCGAGCTCTAAAGGGGGATTTGCTCTCAGCTTATTTTCCCTGATAAACTATGTGGATGACTCGCGATGAAATTGAGTTCTCAATAGGGAGAGAATGAAAGTTAGTTGGTTCCTCGAATTACAATACGATTCTTCTCGTCTTATCTCAGTGCGGTCTTTGAGCAATACTTGTAGATCCACAGAATTGGCTCTGTGATTAACTTTTGTATCAGTATAGTTTCCCATGTAACAGCTCTGATTTTCCTTGCATTTTGCTTCTTGTATGGGGTATCATTATATATTGCATTTCTATGCGAGGGAGCTGACAGTCGAATCGATTAGACGGTTTCTGAGGATAAGGTATTTGTAAGAACCTCCTAAGAACTGAGTTGAGAACGCCCGAAAGACCTCCTTATTTCTAATCAGTTCCCTCGTGTTTCCTTGTTTCCCTCTCAGGTTTTCTTCAATTATGAGTTCACTAAGACTCTAGACTCGAGAACCACTTCTATAGCTTTGCTCTTATAACTGGTGAATAGCCCAGGGGGATTTCACCCCCAGGCTCTCTCAGAACCGGACTTGAATCTCTCGATTCATCCGGCTCCCATTATCCAGCCATATAGAATATCCCCATTGTCCAGTGTACAAATAGATGAGGCTCTCTGCGAGCAAGAGCTTCTAGCCATTTACCCGCTTTTGTAAGACCTCTCCTTTTCTTGTACTTGTTTCTTACCCATTGAACTAAGGCTTTGTTTAGCCGACTCAGTACTGTATACATTTCAAATCTGCGAAAGTGTCCGTAGTAGTTTATCCAACCTCTTA
>NZ_JWIM01000128.1:0-4344 GCF_002896535.1 Mesotoga sp. B105.6.4
CTCACTTTCTTCGCATACCTTCTCCATTCTGCATGAAGCTTCGATTCTAAACGGGCTTTCAAATGGGGAGAACCATAAAGAGATCGAGGAAGCTTTTGAATTGATCGGGGGATTCGACGAGCATTCGGGAGGTGGAGGTCTGTATCTCTCTAAAGACCCCGAGGCAATCCTTGATGCAGTAACTCAGGGTTTCGGCTGGGTATTTCGGGCTAACCGCCTGGCCTGCAAGACAATCAATAGTCTACGAGAGAGAGTCTTTGGTTCTGGCAATTACATTACGGCGTTCAACCCAACAGGGCTGACGCGCAATGATTTTTGTGTTATGAATTGTGACGATCCGGAACTTTCTTTGGAAGCTCCCGATGGAACTGAGGTCTCTTCATTATTCTACAGCGGGAAGCTCTTTTTCGACCCTGGCGAACTCAAGGGCTTCGAGCACAGGCGTTTTCTGCCACGGAAGAAAGCTGGAAGAAATTCAGTTTCTGAAAGCTCGACAGGTAACTTAGAGGTTTCGACCGATCACTTCGATCTATCCTTCAACGATCGGGGAGAACTTGAATCAATCGTGGCCAAGGAGAACGGGCGAGAACTCCTTTCTTCATCTCTGACGGCTGGAAAGCTCAAAATAGTGCGTACCGCTGTCAACCCGACAGAAAACTTGGCAGACGCTATAGAACACGACGAGTTGTACACAGGAAAAGCTTCTCCAAATAGAGAAGAGGATTATCTGCCAGTCAAGTGTGGCTTTAGGGTCTTCGAATCACGGTGGGGTAAGGTGATTGAATTCCAGCCCATAGATAGATTCTGCAGGCCCTTCAGAAAATCCTTCATATTGCCAGCAGAATCTGCGGAGATAATCTTGTCTGTAAGAATCCACTACATCTACGACGTCGGTCCGTCTGACTTTCTGTTTCTCGAAGTTCCGCTCAACGTTGAGCGGCCGGAGATCAGCTACTCCACTCCCGGAAGAATCGCCCCGCAGGGTGATCTAATCAGCGGAAGCGGGACGGATACTCTGACAGTACTCGGGGGACTTAGAATCGATGATACTGGCAGTGGATTTTCGGTGAATATAGGCCTCGAAGGCATAAACCTGGTTGACTTCGCCTCTCCTTCACCTTTACGATTCAGACGGGACCTTCCGGCAAGTGGGAGATTGTTCTTCAGACTTTTTAACGGCAACCTGCAGAACCGCTTTGCCAGCCCCTTTCTCAACGGCGAACCCATGGATTTCGCTGTTAGGCTGTCGACTGGATCGACCGGATTGCACAAGTATTCCGTTACCATGAGAAATCCAATCTCAGTATTCAAGAGTGGCCGAAAGGCTGCTCCTATCCTCGCAGGACTGAAGGCGAGCGACAATGTCGAACTGTTTCTCGCTCAGGATAGATCAATGAAGCCGGTCCTTCTTGCTAAGGAAGTTGCTGGAGAGAAAGGCTATCTCATCGCAGGTGATGGGAGAAGATATGACCTGAAGGCATATGAATTCCTTCGCACAGATCTTCAAGTGGGGTGATCGAAATAACTTCAAAAGAGAGAATAATAGAAGCCCTGAACCACAGGGAACCGGATCGGGTCCCTATAGATTTTGGTGGAATGAGATCGACTGGAATCCATGCAATAGCATACAGGAAGCTTAAGGAGTACCTTGGACTATCAGACACATCGGTGAAAATCTACGACGTTTTCCAGCAACTGGCCCTGGTCGAAGAAGAAGTAAGAAAGAGCATGCATTCTGACGTCGTAGAACTCAAGAGACTCGACGGCGGCTTTGATACAAGAATAGATGAATGGATAGAGTTCGACTTGTTCGAAGACGGCGGAAGGTATCTTTTGCCTGCGGGTTTCGATCCAGTCACGTTAGCCGATGGTTCTAGAGTCATTATGAATGACGGCCGGATCGTAGCCAGCATGCCAAGAGGCGGATTCTACTTCGACGGGAAATACTTTCCCTTGGCTGGCACAGAAGACAAAAAGGCAATTGACGGACTCGTCCGTTCTGGTCTTTCAGAGAGGGAGATCGCTTTTCTGAAAAGCCAGCTTATGGAAATTAGGAACTCCGCTGACTGTGCGGTAATGGGAACGTTTGGAGGCAACTTTCTCGAGGCAGGACACACCTACTTTGGTTATCAGGAGTTCATGGAGAGAATCATAACGGATCGACCGTTAGTCGAATACTTCCTTGACAAGCTTCTCGAGAAGTACACCGTTGAGCTCGAAAGGTACCTTCATGAATTCGGTGACGAAATCGACCTTATACAGATTGGAGATGATTACGGAACACAGGAGAATACGCAGATTTCGTCTCGGCTTTTCAGAGCGCTCTTCAAACCACGTTTGCAGGCGCTGTGCAATTATATTCATTCGAAGAAACCCGGGCTGTTTATATTCCTACACTCCTGTGGTTCTGTTTATCCCTTCATCGGTGATTTCATAGAGGCCGGCGTCCAGGTCCTCAATCCCGTCCAGACGAGTGCAAAAAACATGGAACCTGCGATGCTCAAACGGGAGTTCGGAAAGGATATCGTATTCTGGGGAGGCGGATGTGACACTCAGCATGTGCTGCCCTTCGGAACATTGGATGACGTTAGAGATGATGTAAAGAGGCGTATAGACATACTCTCTCCCGGAGGTGGTTTTGTCTTCGCTTCGATTCACAACATTCAAATGGAAATAGCTCCGGAGAAGGTTTTTCGACTATTTGACACGGCTTATAATTATGGAAGAGGTGTGTACTGTGGCAGGAAAAGATAGAATCGTGCTCGTCCTCTCCCACACCCACTGGGACAGGGAGTGGTACGAGTCGTTTGAATCCTTCAGGTATAGACTTGTAAAGGCAATGGATAAGCTAATAGAAATCCTACAGAGTAGTACAGAATACCGTTGCTTCAACCTTGATGGACAGCTAGTGATACTGGAAGACTATCTGGAGATCAGGCCGGAGATGCGCCGAGTTCTCGAGGAACTTGTGACATCAGGTAGGATTGGCGTTGGTCCCTGGTACGTTCAGGCCGATGAGTTTCTCTCCGATGGCGAGTCGTTGATCCGCAACCTTCTGCTTGGTTCCCAGATAGCACACGAGTTTGGAGATCCACAGAAGCTGGCCTATCTTCCCGACACTTTCGGACACAATTCTCAAATTCCGCAAATAGCTAGACATTTCGGGATCACTTCGTCACTAATTTGGCGCGGAGTGTCTGGCGATGACTTGCCATGGGAATTCATCTGGGAGGGAGCCGATGGGAGCAGTCTGTACACTTACAGACTCCCGGAAAGACTGGGTTACTGCAACATGGCATTCACACCTGAGGGTCAACCTGTCGATTCGGCATTCTTTATAGGCTCTGCAAAGGAGTTCATGGAAAACTCCGCAACCGGCATGGTGGTGCTGATGGATGGCTGCGACCATGTTCAGCCAAGCGAGTCGATTCTTCCGTTCATAGATCAGCTAAAAGAGACCGACAACTGTCTTTCCTGCAAACAGGCGCTTTTCAATGACTTGGCGGCGGAGCTGAAGAAAAGGATACCTGCCACCGAAGGAATAAGAGTTCTTCACGGGCAGCTGAAAAACGTTAACATCTCCAAGAGGGGATACTTCAATTTCATTCTACCCAACGTCCTCTCCTCCAGGTGCAAAAACAAGCGCGAAAACTTTGACGCGCTAAACTGGCTAGAGAGTTATGCTGAGCCACTTGCGTCGTTCGCTCTACTCTTAGGAAAGCGGCATCCGGGAGGCTTCTTGCAGAAGGCTTGGAAGCTGGTTCTTCAGAACCTTGCCCATGACAGCATAGGTGGCTGCAGTGTGGATGAAGTCCATTTAGACGTATCGCGCAGATACTCCCACAGTATTGAGATAAGCAGAAATATAGCAATGGATTCGCTTTCAAGCTTGAGCGGAGCCGCTTCCGAAGGAGAAAATGACTTCTTTGTTGTCTTCAATCCATCACAATGTCCGACTAGTCCTGTGGAGATAGAGATTGATCTTCCTCATATTGCATTCGACAACCTCTCAAAGAGACCTGTTGTGAAGAACGAGACAGGTGAAGAAGTGGACTTCCAGATTTCTTCTTTACGCGAAACCGAGAAGTCTCTGAACTATCTTGGCGGTTCGGCGCCTATAGAGAAAGTTGTCTCTGTGAAGGGTTATCTTGGGTCGCAAATTGACGGGCTTTCCTTCGACAAGTTCCAGATATGCAGTTCGAGCAGACCGATCAATCATGACCTGTATAAAGCAAATAACAGTCGATGTCTTGAGAACAAGTTTTTGATGGTCACCGCAATGCCCGATGGAAGAGTTGAGATAATGAGCAAAGCCACCGGTGAAAAGCTCTTCACGAACCTCTT
>NZ_JWIM01000129.1:0-1932 GCF_002896535.1 Mesotoga sp. B105.6.4
ACTTAGTCATGAGTTCATCAGACGAAAAATTATTCACTGAACTCTGGAAGTCGTTCTTTAAGTTGCCACTTGATGAAATGCCAAGAGACAGCACTAATTACCTTGTGTCTCTCAAAAAACTCTTCTACAGGCTCGAGTGGCATGAAGTATATGATCTCATAGAGTTCATGCTTGACTGGATTGCCAAAGATTCCCGCTACAAGTTCCATCTTAGGGCTTTTAAGAACAAGTTGAATAACGTTCTTGAAAGCAATCTGTCGGGATACAGGATTATTGACACCTGTGTAACTCCAATAGTAGATGATGCAGAGATCGAAGAGATAGAAAGTGCAATATGCCTAGCAGATCTACTGAACGGTGTTAAGAAGCATCTCCAAACTTCTCTGGAATTCTTCTCCAGAAAGCATGATCCTGACTATCGGAATTCGATAAAGGAATCAATAAGTGCTGTAGAATCTCTTTGCAAAATCATCTGTGGTAATCCGAAAGCAACTCTTGGCGAAGCACTAGAATCCATAGACAAAAAGGGGTTAGTCCCGTTTCATAAGGCCCTAAAATCAGGATTGCTCAATCTATACGGATATACAAGTGATGAACAAGGTATAAGGCACGCCTTCACAGATGGTAAGAGTGAGGTATTTCAAGAAGACGCACGCTTCATGCTGGTCTCTTGCTCTGCATCTGTCAATTATCTCATTGTGAAAGCTGACAAAGCGGGAATAACAACATCTTAACTATTTTCGCAGTTTTTTCTTCGTTTGCATTTCTACTTAAGAATGACTTGGCTTGAACGGTTTCAGGGCAGGAGTGCCTGCACAATGCTAAATATTGCGTACAGCGCTATGCTTCCATAAACTAAATCAAGACCCCTTGAGTGGGAAGAAGTTATCCGCTTAAGAGAGCGGTTCTTAGTTTTTTTCATCTCCTCCTTCAAAGATTCTGGAAGAGACTTCTTTATTTCCTCCGGTAATTCGTTTATGCGAAACCTAGAGAATAGGGGCAATGACAAATCTTGACTATCCCTTCTGTTGAGATTCCAGTGAAGTCTCTCAATTTCCATTGCCCTCTTGCTCATTTGTGTGAAAAGAACTCTGTTGCGCCTTTCTGCAAAATACATACCAATGGTAATGGCTAACAGCAATGCTGATTCTTTAAGCCCCATCGATTCTCTAACAAAAAGACCGACTGCATAACAAAAATCCCCAACAAGCTGAATCTGTGTGCGTTACTATGTCATTGTGATATGCGATCAATGAACTATACTCCGTCCGAACGTCTTCTGCATTCGTAAAAACGCCATTTTCAGAACTAATCGCCGACTTTTCCTCCATTCTAATTACCTCCGATTTCTAGCTGATTCAGATGCCATCTCCCGATATAGTCATTTAGAGCATTCTCACTGCCCAGAAAGATCTTTCTTCAGCTGTGCGAAGCTTTGGAACACACTTTTGCTCGAAAGCCTATTTAAGCTTGTTTCCATCCTAGATACGTCTTCTATGACAATCAAGTTGGTGTGGGCAGCCCTATTTCTTTCTTCTAGAATTATCTCCCACTCCTCGCTAAGAACATTCAGTTCCACTCTTGTGAAGTGCGGGGGTATTCTTGCTTCATGTGTAACTCTGTGAACGAATGATAATCTTGTCTTTCCTAATTCTGGCGGTCTCCACGCTCCACAATATTTAGTATTGAAATTGACAGCTCTTCTTCCAAACGTATGTACTCCGCTTACCCCCGGTTCCGTACACAGCTTGTTGAAAAACGTGGGCATTTCTATCGGATTATCCAGGAGTGTTCTCAGCCACTGAACTATCGATAGCCTGATCTCGTTCTCGAACACTTTCGCGAATGGCATTAAAACAGGGGTGTATTCAGGCTTAAATTGAGTACTCAAATCAGGGTAAGCTGAGTCCAAAAATATACATGCGCCGCTCT
>NZ_JWIM01000130.1:0-2536 GCF_002896535.1 Mesotoga sp. B105.6.4
TGAAGAAAACCCTCACAGATTTATGTCTACGATTTCTCCTCTTAATGGGAAAATCGGAGTCTGACCCGATTTATCACTCCGACCCGATTTATCACTCCTGGGCCTCCCCAAATGTTTTTGCAACTGATCCTTTTCTCTTCCTATCTCAGAACAACCTCTAGCCTAGTTTTTGCATTCATTCCCAGGAGCAGTACTTCTGCGGAACCGACTTGCCTATCCTGTTCGATAGATCCAGGTTATCAGTATAATAGGGAGTCCAGTTTCCAAGCGCCGCCAGATGCGCTTTGCAGAATAGCATGCTTATTACCGGGACATTGTAGATCACGGAGTCGGCTCTTACCAAGGTGAATTGTGTCGAATCATTGAGAATACCGATGGCGCCTTCTACGATTGAGCTTGTCCATTCGCTCCCTACATCTGTTGAGTTGAAATCATTCATCAGCTCGTAAGGGGAGACCAGCGAGTACCGTTGGTCCATATCGCTGGAAGCGCCTTCTTGCTCTCTACATGCGGTAAGTACGGTTCTCATGTTATCTATGGTATTCAGATCATCTACAAAGCTTCCGGAATGGCAAGAACCGAGAAGGAAGTTGAACTCAGTCAACGGGTAGCTGGTGAAGACTGTGCTGAACTGCCATGCGAAGTGCCAGACTCCTCCGAGTTTTACCGCGTCGGTGTCACCATGCGCAATAATGTAAACAGTCACTATCTCTTTTTTCAGGGCATACGAGTTGATGCTGGTCAAAGTATTCGCCGCATCCTCGCCGAAGACCCCCTGAACTTCAACCGTTCCTTCAGGCATGGCATCCCTGTATGCCTTGGCCAGATTCAAGAACTGCATATATGTCTGAACTGAATCCTCGTACAAAGGTTCCGAAGACAGCAAACCCTGAACGACAATGATCGCCTCTCCCTCACCCCAGTCTGGGATTATCTTGTCGATCACCGGATTCTTCAAGATACCGGAAGGTTCTTTCAGAACAACGTTCCAATCAATAAGTCTTTCTTTTTTTGGAAAGGGCAATTTCAGCTCATCCGGAACGACTTCATCTACCCTGGGCAGCCATTTCCCTGGGATGATCCTGTATTGTCCGCTATCCCCCACGACAATCGCCTTGACGGGATGGGCGAAGAACGAGCCGGGATCAAGATCAAGAAGAAAGAGGTAAGAGGGTTCGGTTACTACTATCTTGTTGTTCGTCGCGCTAGTTGCACCTATTGCTCCGTCGACTATGGCACTGGGGTTTTCGAGATCGATCGTTGTACCCAAGACCAGCTTCTTAGAGTAGAACGAGCAGATATACTCTGAGCCTTGAGGAATCTCACCGGGAAGAATGGCTTTGACGATTTCTATCGCCGCTTTCAGATCTTTAGGCAGTTTCGGAAGACAGCCAGGAAGAATCAGAAGCAGCAACACGACAGCAAAAGTAGTGATTAGAGCCTTGCGCATAAAAACACCCCCATCAAGCCTCCGCGAAGCAGATGACTTCACGTAATTTGAGTGAACCCTGTCGGTTTAAGAGCAAAGCAACTAGATATCAGACGAATGTATCATATCTGATAGCGAAATCAGCTCATTTGAGGGAGTGTAGTCATTTTGCACTGCGTCACTAGCAACGCAGATTTCTTGGCGTATCTTATCCTTTCAAAATAAACAGTCAGAGCAAATAAAGACTAAAGCATTCCCCAGAATAGATTAAGGGGTGCAGTGAGAAAAAACGCCAATACTCCGATTGTGAAAACCTTAGCCATTTGTCTGGGAGATTGATAAAGCACAAAAAATGTGCCAATCCATAAAATCAACTCCAGGCCGTTCCTGATATCGAGATACCAGAAACCAAAGGCAAGAGCCTGTCTGGTCATAAACATGAAAATTATAGCCGAGATAATAACTGGAATAATCCCATTTCCTCTCGCGTACCAGCATACAAATGCCATAAATGGTGAAATGAATGCCATCGTAATCCAGATCACCATATATGATTCCTGAAAGAAGCCGGCTACAAATGCAGTATAGAGATAATAGCTGCCCACCATTCCGACGAAAAACAAAAAAACATTTGTAGCCGCCCTGAAGGGGGTTCTGCTGTATACGGAAATCAACACGGCAAAGAAAATCCAAATCCCCATCCGTGAGAAGAAATTCCTTAAATCCAGAAACTCAAGGATCGGAGGCAATAAATTACTGGCAGTCTTATCGAGAAACTTTGAAGTTGTTCCCAGTAAAATTCCTGCAAGCAGTACAGAAAGCGAATAGAGTATTTTCTTGTGTATTGTTATCGAAACCGATTCTCTGATCTTTTTGAGGAAGCCCAACACATTATCATCTCGCATAGTGGAAGCATTGCCACCTAATTAAAGACCTTCAGACGCCTGCTCCGCGGATTTATCAAGTTCCTACTTTCCACATTTCCCCTATGGTCTCTTCAAATCTCACTTCCGCGAAGACGCACTCCACTCACAATCTTACCATCAATCATGAACAAGGCACGCCCGGTCTGGGTCGCCGCCGAGAAGAACACGAGATGAGGAGAGA
>NZ_JWIM01000131.1:0-2374 GCF_002896535.1 Mesotoga sp. B105.6.4
GCGGCATACCAGTCCGATCTAATCGAGGATCCTCAGTGGAAGATGCAGATCGAGGCTCTGGAGTTCACGAAGTTCAGGCCTTTCATTCTTGAGGCACCGCTGTGGTATGAGACTTTGCAGGTTGCCACTGAAGAAGCCATTTACGGTACAAAAACTCCCGATCGAGCTCTAAATGATGCACAGAAACTAATAGAAGCCGAGATTCAGAAATACAAGATGACTCACTGAAAGTAACGACGGATAGCAGGACCCGGAAATCTCTTCGGTGTCCTGCTTTCCGTAATCGCTCTGTGAAGGGAGAGCCTGAAGGATGGGAAGAAAACGAAGCAAGTATTTCAGAAGGAAGAACCTCGCCGGCTACCTCTTCGCGGCACCCTGGCTGATCGGGCTGTCGGCCTTCGTCCTCGCTCCGATACTGGCAACACTCTTTCTCAGTTTCACAAGTTACGACATGATCAATGCCCCGCGCTGGATAGGGCTGACTAACTACAAAATACTCTTCACGCTCGACCCCGGATTCTGGAAAGCGCTGGGAAATACTTTTTACTACATGTTCGGGTCGGTTTTTCTCAAGGTCTTCACCGGCCTTATCTTTGCTCTGCTTCTAAGTAGTGCCCTGAAAGGGATGCGGATTTTCAGAACCATCTATTTCCTCCCTGTTGTCCTTCCCTCGATTCCGGTGATGTTCTTATGGATGATGATGTTCAATCCCAGGAGCGGTCTAATAAACCAGTTGCTTGGATTCATAGGTATTAAAGGTCCCCTCTGGCTGAACTCGCCTCAGTGGTCTAAACCGGCTATGATCCTTATGAGCCTTTGGGGGATAGGCGGTATTATCGTCATCTTTCTGGCTGGTCTTCAGGACGTTCCCGAGTATCTCTACGAAGCCGCAGAACTTGACGGGGCTAACAAGCTTCAGATGTTCTGGCGTATCACTGTCCCCATGATCATGCCAGTCATCTTCTTCAATACCGTCACTGGTCTCATAGCCGCTTCCCAGGTCTTTGCAGAGTCCTACATAATGACTGCAGGTGGCCCATTGGAATCGACTACCTTCGTGAACCTTAAGATATACCTGCTAGCCTTCAAAGACGTTAGGATGGGATATGCTTCGGCAATGTCATGGGTGATGTTCATGATACTGGTCCCGATGACGATCCTTCTTTTCAGAATCTCCAGAAAATGGATGGACTACTGAGGGAGTGATTGTCATGAGAGGTTTATGCAGAGCGAAATCAATAAGAAGTTTTACGATATATGGGGTCCTCGGTTTTTTTAGTGTGGTCTACTTGATACCGCTCTTCTGGATGGTGTCGACTTCACTCAAACCGGACGCACAGATCATGTCTATACCGATGCGTTGGTTTCCCGATCCTCCCCAGTGGAGCAACTACGCAAAGGCAGTGGATAGTTTTCCCTTTTTCAGATATTTCTTCAACACACTGTTCCTAACCTCAATGAATGTTCTGGGCAATACCCTCACGGCCTCACTGGTCGCATACAGTTTCTCCAAGTTGCAGTGGAAAGGCAGGAATTTGATCTTCTACATCACTATTGCCACTATGTTCATACCCGGCCAAGTTCTCATAATACCGGTCTATATACTCTTCACTCAACTCGGTTGGGTGAACACCTATCTTCCCCTTATAGTACCGGCCTTTTGCGGGGGAGGCGCTTTCAACATCTTCCTCTTGCGGCAGTTTTTTATCTCCATTCCAGACGAGTTAATGGAATCGGCCAGGATAGACGGAGCTTCGGAGTTCAAGATCTTCAGAAAGATAATACTGCCACTCTCGACACCGGCTCTCTTTACGGTGGCCCTTTTCACCATCGTTTTCACCTGGAACGATTTCTTCGGTCCACTGATTTATCTCCATGATCCGTCCATGTGGACTCTTGCAATCGGGTTGCGAGGCTTTCAGCAGCAGTATTCGACAAACTGGAATCTTTTGATGGCCGCCTCTACACTCACGGCCCTTCCGTTGATAATTCTCTACTTCGTCGCACAGGACAAAATGATGCGCGGCTTCACGCTGAGGGCAGGAATAAGATGAAGAGCACCGGAATGGATCCCTTCAAAAGGATTGCAGCCATATTGGGAGTCTCCTTGCTGGCAGTCATATCTCTTGGTAAGATTGAAAAAGTGTACCTGATTCCCTTCAGTCATCAAGATATCGGCTTCACGGGAACGCAGCTCGAGGTAGAAAGATACTACATTGAGATGTACAACGACCTTCTAGACTTCATGGATAGTTTCCCTGACTTTAGATTCACCGTCGAGACCTTCTGGCAATTTGATTGCTGGCTGAGATCTAATCCCGAAAGCGATCTGGTTGAACGGTACAGTGCTTATGCCAGGGAAGGCAGACTGGAC
>NZ_JWIM01000132.1:0-1532 GCF_002896535.1 Mesotoga sp. B105.6.4
GATGGGCCTGCACGGGATCTCGTTCTTCTCATCCGTTTCTTCGTTTCTCTTCTCTCACTAAACAAAGGTTACTGGTGCTAACAACGAGGATTGAAGACAAGATTTTAACGCTCTTCAAACCTCTTACCTCTGCCCTCTTACATCTTCCATCTTGGAGAACGTTGGACTGATGACGGATACAACCCCTCTTAATGCTCCTCTATCCCTCCCTCTTAGCCAAACTTTCTGATTACGCTTGCAATAACCGGATCAACAAGCCTATATGTCTTGTCCTCTCGAGCAATCTCGACGTCAACATAACTGAGTTCGATCAACCTGCTTAAAATCCTATTGAAGGCCGTGTCCGTGAGGGTCTTGTTTTCTATGATTTCTGTCGCCATTTTGATCTCTTTCCAACCCTTCGATCCAAAGGCAATGGCCTTCAAAACCGAGATATACCTTGTACTGTTACGCTTCAGATTCGAGAGTTCGTCGTTCACTATGATCTCGGCCTTTTCCAGCGTCAGTTCAATTGATTCTTTATCGACTCTTTTAGCATCGATACACACCCTTCCGAAAAACACCAGCCATCCGACTATTCCGTCCAGTATATCAACTGCATCGCGGAGTGTCTTTGTCGAAGCCTCCATTTCAACCTCATCAAAACCCTTCTCGAGGAACTCTTCACTCTCTTTTCTTGTAAACCGCGAAAGATATAGTCTTTTTATGTATCTTCCATATAGGGGCGAGGAAGAATCATCAAGCCCTATGAAATCTTCGAGAACACCCACTTCAGAACCCGTCAGTATGATTCGCAAGCCTGTGAGATTGTCATAGACATACGAAAACAACTCATTGAAATCGAGGCCGCCATTTCTTTTGAAGTGCCTTAGAAGTTGGGCCTCATCGAAGACAAGGTACAGGATCTTGTCTTCCTTCAAAGCCCATTTGTCTAGTGCGTTGAATGATTCAACCAGAAACGAGTCGCTTCTCTTGTTATCGAGCTCCAGCTCGACTCCAAACAAGTTAAGCCCTTTAATCCGTTTCATTGCTTCTAGAACGCCACTTTTGATCTTTGCAAGATCGTTGAGCTGTTCCATTAACAATCGATGATAGTTGCTCACAGATGTTCCCCTTACTAAAAGGGACCTGCAGTCTGTGAATATGAAAGGCATATCGCCCTCATTCATAAATACTCTCAGGAGCGAAGTCTTTCCAAGACGCCTGGGCCCCAGTACAAGAGTAAGAGGCACATCGAGATTGCTCAACTCTTCTAACTCTCTGTCTCGCAAAAACAGATCTTTTCTTGAGGTTTTTGGTCTGGGATCGAAATACATGCTATCACCCCTGATAGTTACTATCACTGGTGATAGTATAACCCAACAAAGCGCATCCTGCAATATCAGTATCTATAATGAAAATGGGTTATGTAAGAACGGTTCCTCGTGGTGGGTTTTGCGTTGTAGGAAAGAGACGAGAAAGCCCTTCCGGAGTTCGCTTTGCTCACGAGAAGGTGAGAGTGAAAATAGGGACTGACGATTCATCTCGCGCCT
>NZ_JWIM01000018.1:0-2112 GCF_002896535.1 Mesotoga sp. B105.6.4
AGGTCAGAAGATCAAGATCTTCACGCTCTTCAAACCTCTTACCTCTGCCCCCTTACATCCTCTTTTACCAAGAACCTGGACACATAGCGTCGAAGAACGCTCCTAAGGCTTCTCCTTCCTTGGCCTGCCTCTTTGTCTTCTTGTTATTGAAAGACCAAGCTCCTCCTTCACTTCAGAAGTGTTATTATCTCCAAACAAAGGTCTTCCAGAGAAAGTGTTGCTCCTGATCCTTTTTAGAAAATCATCTTCATCGGGGAAGCCGAGAAACTCTCTCCAGCCTTCGGGACTCCAGTTAAGATCGTGATCCTTCAGCGAAGAAAGCTTTATAGTCCTAAAAGATGATCCTGAAGTCCGATTAAGTGAAGTATCCCCCTCAGACACCTTTTCAGCTTCGTAAGTTGAAGAACCCTGGATAATAGATTGGTCAATGACTGATTCCTGACTTCTGTGCTCAGATTCATTGCCCTCGCCTTCACCGGAAATGCCTATTTCCTCAATAAATTCCACATGCTCTCTCGCACTCGACCATTCGTATTCCCAGGGAAACTGAACCATCTTTGCGCGAACGGGATTCCTCTCAACATACCTCAGCGCTTCAAGAGCGTGATCATGATGCAATGGACAGGAATTGAACCTTCCCTGCCAGAGATGACCCGATCTCCGGTTCTTCTTATTGAAGTAGCTGGAGTACCTCATATTGGCGTATTTGAAAGTCATTGCCAGGGAATCTCTTCTTAAGGGAGCCGCTAAGAAATGAACATGGTTGGTCATGAGACAGTAAGCGTAGATCTTCATCTGATACTTTCTAGAATACTCGCCGACGAACTCAATGTACTTCTTCCTGTCGGCAGAATCCCCAAATATGCTCTGCCTGTAATTACCTCTCTGAGTAATGTGATGAACAACACCTTCGAATACAACCCGAGCAGCCCTCGGCATCATCATCACCTCTAACTGCGGAAATGTTCGCAAAAATGGGGACTGACAAGTCTTCTAATGTCTTTACCCATTTTCGCATCAAGTCAAGCTTCATCTCAGATTATAGCAAAAGACACATTGCCAATTCCCTGTATTCCTCACCTATTCATCGTTTCTCTGAAAGTCTAGACCTGGCTCTCATGCTCTTTTTGCTCTTCTCAGAGAACCGAGAACCACTGCCAGTAAGTCCCTCCTAGTGAATGAAGATTACCGTTTCGGATACGCAGATAATCGAGTATGTCCCGAAAGAAACTAAAATCAAATTACTGCAAAAAACGAATTGTTCTTGGAACAACATTTGCTTCAAGCTTATTCTGTGCTAAGATTGAATAAAGTTCTTAGGGAACGAGTGGGTACCCCTTTTTCGGGCTCCAACGAGCTGGTCTGGCGTGCAGATGTTTCAAGACTGATGCACAATTGAAAACTTATTTTTGGCAGGGCGTGCCCATGGAGATGATCGAATCTGGTTTTCAGATTCGATCATTTTTGGAGGTTTGAATTGGAACAAGAACTCTATGAGGAACTGCGGAAACTCTGTGAAGTCAAAATCTCTGAATTTCATGACTATCATAATTATCTTCAGCGCAATTGTGCTCGAAGAATAAGAAATGGGATGTCGTCTGCCAAAGAGGTTAAAGAACCAGAAGAATGGAGTAACAGCGGAAGGTACAATCCGTTCTATGTGATAAAACATTTGAAGCAAATTGCGCACTCGATTTCTCGAAAACTCGTTCGAGGTACGTATGAACCAGAAGCTCCTTTTCTCAAACATATCCCCAAAAGCAATGGAACTTTTAGGGTAGTAATGAGCTATCAGCTTCCTGATGCAGCTGTTTCAACTTTGATTTACCGAAAACTAATTAGAAAGAATAGGCAGAGATTTAGTTCATACTCTTATGCATACAGAAATGACAGAAATGCGCACTTTGCAATTCAAGATTTATATTCCTATTTATCGAATGAAAGACGGGTCTTCGTTGCTGAATATGACTTTAGCTCCTTTTTTGATTCGATTCTTCACGACTATCTTTTTGTGCAGCTGGATGATGGCGCCTTTAATGTAAGCGAGGTCGAGAAACACGTTATCGATGCCTTCATTAGTAATCGTTCTGGAAAGGGCATTCCACAAGGAAC
>NZ_JWIM01000040.1:0-1093 GCF_002896535.1 Mesotoga sp. B105.6.4
CCGCAACCCCCAACCCCGGTCTTTCCAGCTTTCAGCGTATTTTAGCAAGCGGAAAGCCGTTCTTCTCGATGAACGGAGGACCGTTAAACGGATAACTCCTTTCTTGAACTTGTAATCATTCTAAATAGTCATAAGAAGACCGATAATATTTGTCTAGAATTACATGGAGGTAATTATGAAAAGGATTGTCTCAATAATGTTTTTACTCGCATTGATAGGAGTGTTTACTATGGCCAGTTCTGAAATACCAGTAGTTGATGCTAATCTGCCAGAAAAGCTAGAAACCGCAACCTTCGGATTGGGTTGTTTCTGGGGTTCTGAAGCGGTATTTGGTGGGATAAGAGGAGTATACAGGACCAGCGTTGGATACGCAGGAGGCACGAAGGTTAATCCAAGCTATTATTCTCTCGGGGATCACACTGAAGTAGTTCAGATAGAGTTTGACCCTTCAGTTATCTCTTATGAAGAACTTCTGGGACTTTTTTGGCAGTCTCACAATTCTTATGTGAATTACAAGGTTCAGTACATGTCTCTCATTCTCTATCACAACGAGCAACAGAAAGAGATCGCCGAAAGGTTCATTGATTTGAAGGAGAACGAGACCGGCAGGAAGGCGGCCACAGAAGTCTCGCGAATGACCGAGTTCTACAGAGGCGAGGATTACCATCTCAAGTTCTATCTCCAGAGAGATAAGGAGATTCTAAACGATCTTCTAAGATACTACGAAGACATCTTCGCTTTGAACGATTCAACTGTGGCGGCCAGGTTAAACTCTCTCCTGGCTGGAAAGGGAGACCCCGACCTTATGAAAAACGAGTACGAAGGCTACGGCCTCCAGGATAGAGCTCTCGAAAAGGTGAGAAAGATTCTCTATTAGAGAGAAAAGAGTTTCGGAAAAAACCAGGTTAGAGTCTGGTCTGGATTAATGGGTAAGAGAGAGAAGTAGATAAAACGCATTATCGAGAGCGTGGATTCGATATAAGAGACTTGATAAAAGTTGTACGTCAACGGTCTACCGTCCTCCGAATCTGAATGCCTTCGGCAGGAGTCCATATTAAAGCTTTCTACTGCCGCAGGCCAGTCAGGCTTCGCC
>NZ_JWIM01000063.1:0-2011 GCF_002896535.1 Mesotoga sp. B105.6.4
AACACAAGAGAATACTTAAATCATCTGGAAAGCTCATGGAAATCATTCGATATCGCAAGCAATGCCTTATTAATTGACTTAGAACACGGATAATTAGGAATAATCGTTACAGATTATTCTTACCACAATACAACTTATGAGTTATATAGAGGTAAGATGGAGAGAAAGATCGATGTCTTTTCCGACGAAAGAATGCAGAGGGAATTTGACAAGTACGTAGAAAAGAATCCCTCCAGAAAGAAGGATCTGATAAAGAATAGGTTTTTGCTCACCGAGCTGCTGGAGAAGGCGGGGGAGAATTATGTGAAAATGGAACTTGCAAAACCGCGAAGATTTTCCCGCCTGGAGATTTTGAGACGTACGAAGACCAGTTATTCAATATATTCTCTTCATCTTACAGAGACGAAGAGAAATGATCCAGAAAACGCAAGGATTCTTTTCTGCTTCTTCAATGATAAGAAGATTATTGTTTATCTTGTCTTCTTTGATGAGTCCGATGAAAAGTATGAGAAGGCGATCGAGAGACTGAAGTCTAGGATTTGTGAATGGACCGGTCGGGGATTTAATGTGTGCAAGTTTTAGGAGGTGTAGTTGTTTATGTTTTCATGGGGTGAAGGCGATAGAAAGAGAAGAATGAATACTAAAAATCCAGAGCCTCTGTTCAAGAGAGACAGCGAACTGTTGTTAGAGTCGGCAGACGATGACACGAGATTTGAGTTGAACTTGATTGGAGTCATGACGGATATTTCTGCGGCTCTCATTAACTATCGGGCGGATAACTCCCTTTCACAAAAGGAGCTGGCAGAAAAACTAGAGTGCAGCCAGGCAATGATCTCGAAGATCGAAAGTGGCGACTATAACTTCACAATAAGAAAGCTTTTTGACGTTGTCAGCAAACTCGGAGGTCGTGTATCTCTTGAGATTGACTTCAAAGATGGTACTTCGGTTCCAGATTCTTCAGGAGAGCGAGTCTCAATATGGGAGTACGTTGGCAATCAAAGCATCAAAGGGACGAAGAATAGTGCCTGAGCCAGTGAATGCCGAGTTCCGTTTCTTGGCGCACAGAATTTCTGATTTTTCGTTTGCTCTCCAGGAGGGGGTCAAAAACATGTCAATTTCGCTGGATTTGCATGATCCAGAGCTTGAATATTGGCGTGCCGATAACGGTTGCCTCCTCGGCTTGTTGTCTCTATCAGTCAAAGTCAGGGGCCGGAGCGGAAGAAAGATGGCTTTGAAGCTCGATGCAACAATCAAGGGTAGGTTTGAAGCTCCCGGGAATATGGAAGACAAAACATTCGAAGACTTTTGCATGATTAGCGGGACCGCAACTCTGATCCCTCTTCTTAGGGCCGCGATTATCTCTTTCACTTCGCAGGCTGGAATGAATCCACCTATAAGAATACCTTTGATCAACGTGCCTAAATCACTCTCAAAAACCACCTTGTCAGAGAAAAGAGAAAAGAACAGGGAATAATCTGATCAGTATTCTTCTGTGGTCATATCAGCTAGCTCGCCTTCATCGAACATCTAGATTGATCATATGATATAGCAGAGGATATTTGTATTGAAGAAAGAAGCTGCTTCTGCTATGCGAGGCTTCCCGGAGAAAACCGCTCGAAATCAGCGTGGAATCCTATGATAATTACAGCGGATTGGTACTCGACTTCTTGCGCCCGTCTGTCGCCAGAATCTGGCGACACTGAAAATCAAGCCCCGTTGCACAGGGCAGCCGCCGGAAAAGACTCTTCTTTCAGAAGGGTTTCATTTTTCTCGTTAGACAATAAACAGAACCCGCAAAAGAAAACCCTAAATTGGGGCTGGGTCTTTTAGACACTCAACGAATCAAACGCGCGGTGATTTGAAAATGCGGTGGTACGTCTGGATTTACTTTCAATTTAGCCCTTCTTCAGCGCCTTTCGGATTTCTTGCTGTCAAAGGGCAGTGTTGACTTTTCTCTAAAATAGGGACTTAGTATTTTGAGTTGAGATCAGTCTTTTTTTCTCCCTATTTG
>NZ_JWIM01000036.1:0-95482 GCF_002896535.1 Mesotoga sp. B105.6.4
CTATATTACCAGTACCCCTACCCACTGTCAAGTTACAGGTTCGTTTCCTTAGCCACTTCTTTGCGTGAATACATTGGGAGGAGTGCTGAAGATCAGATATAGTCGGAAAGCTCCGCTTCAATTTCCGTCAGTGTCTTGTTTTCAAGTATTGAAATTCTCATCGCGATCGGAGGATGTGTGCTCCACAAGGATGCGAAGAAGGAGGTCCTATTGTTTATCCTCCTCTTCAAAGGATCTGATATGAATAGATGAGCGGTCGCCACATTTGCTGTCTGGAGTTTCGCAGAACTCGTTGCGATCTTTCGGAGAGCTCTCGATAGTCCTGCGGGATTTCTAGTCAATTCGACGGCTCTCGCATCAGCAAAGTATTCTCTTGTTCTCGAGACAGCAAGCAACGAGAGTCTTCCAGTAAAGGAGAAGAGTGCGCCAAGCCCTGCAACTGCCGCAAGAAAAGCGATTATAGGCAGAGCAGAGTTGTCGTTCTTCTTTGAGGAGCGTTTTGACCTTGTAGCCGCTCCAATAGCGCCAAACCGCAGGTAAGTGATCAGTGCCCTAAAGGCAAGCAATTGAACAATCACAACCGCACCAAGAAGCGCAGAGATCAGCGTCATAAGGAGAACGTCCTTATTTAGTATGTGACTAAGTTCGTGGCCGATTACGCCGGAGGTCTCCTCACGATCGAGATTCTTCAAAAGTCCGCTAGTTACGCAAACGACGGAATCATCTTGTCTCCTTCCGGTAGCGAATGCATTGATAACCGAGTCATCATCAATCACAAATACATCCGGAGGTTTCCCCATTCCAGCTGCAATTGAGAGTTCATCTACGATGTTCTTGAGCTGTCGTTCCTCTGGATCGTTCATTTTGAGAGGGCGCGCTTTTACTGATTTCAAGACGATCTCTTTTCCTGAGGAGAGAGAAATAAGAATCTGTATTAGGGCAACGGAGAGGAAAATAAGAGTGAATATAGGTAGAATACCGAAGATCAAGTCTATTATCAGGCCGAATACAACCATCATGGCAAGAAAGACCATCACGAGAATGATGGTCTTTCTGACATTCTTCCTGCCTTCTTCGTAGAAATCTACTGTAAAAGACATAGCTCTCAGAAGGAAAGATCTACTTTGGGAGCTTCTTTTTCGGCCTCTGTCACTTCAAAGAGAGGAAACAATTCAAATTTACCCCCAAAGAAGCCAACAATGGCGTTATTCGGGAAGATCTCGATCTTTGTATTGAACTTGGTAGCAGAATCATTGTAGAACTGTCTTGCGTAAGAGATCTTGTTCTCGGTACTGGTCAATTCTTCCATCAGCTGTGATACATTTGTGTTTGCTTTCAGATCAGGGTAATTCTCGACTACTGCAAGCAGTCTACCGAGCGCGCCGCCAAGTTCTTGTTCTGCCTTGATCTTGTCTCCCACACCTTGAGCTGAAACAGCTTTTGCTCTCGCTTGCATTACTTTTTCCAGAGTTTCCTGTTCAAATTTCATGTAACCTTTCACAGAGCTAACAAGGTTCGGGATTAGATCATGTCTTCTCTTGAGCTGAACATCGATCTGCGACCATGCATTTTCGACCCTCTTTTTTAGGGTGACTAAATTGTTATATACCCCGATGAGCCATAGAGCTAAGACAACAATAATTCCAATTACAACGAAAAGGATGACCATTCAATCACCTCCAACTTATGGTAATTATACAGTATTATCTTTGTCAATCATCGCTGCTAGTGATCCGGTGTTCTGCACAACTCTGTAACTATGTGTAACGGGTATCATATCTTTGGTCGTTTCTCCCGATAGAACAAGGTAGGTGTCAACTCCCGCTCTCAGTCCGCACTCAATATCTGTGTAGAGCCTATCTCCAACCATAACCGTCTCTTCAGGTGAGCAACCGAAGTCTTTCATGACCATATTTAGTATCGTTGGATCCGGCTTTCCGACTATTTGATCAGGTTTACGACCCGTAGATGTCTCGAAGAGGCTAATAAGACTTCCAACATCCGGTACAGGGCCTTCTTCGGTAGGGCAGTTAATATCAGGATGACTTGCAATGTATGGAACACCTCTTCTTATGAAGAGAGCGGCCTTCCTGATCTTTTCGTAAGTAATCTCTGTGTCGTATGTCAGAACGAGAACATCAGGATTACTTTCATCGAGGACTATCCCCTTATCTAAAAACATCTTCCGGACTGAATGCGTTGACAACAGATACACCTTCTTGCCAGGAAAGCAGTTCTTGAGGAGACTTACAGTAGCCTCCCCGGATGTGTAGACCTCGAATAGTCTCCTTTCGATGCCCATTTTCACCAATTTTCTGATATATTCTTCAGGAGTACGTGATGAATTGTTGGTTAGAAACACGAGTCTTGAATTGTGTCTGTAGATGGCCCTGGCGAAATCCAGACTGCCTGGTAAAAGATGCTCGCCCAGGTAGAACGTTCCATCCATATCTGAAACGAAGAGTCTTTTGTGTCTGAGCATCTCTTCCTCCATTTTTCCAGCTGTTTTCATATGCAGAGTATAATACAAAGGGTGAGATGAAATGAAAAGGAAATTCGAAAGAAAGTACTTCTTTATCATATTCATGATAGTCAGCGGATTTTTTATGTTCATTGCCTTAGGAAATGGCTTCTGGAGGGAATCAGCTCCCTACAAGATCGATTCGGTTGAAATCAACGCCAGACTGAATGATCAGGGGGAGCTTCTCGTTGAAGAGCTTTCAGTTTACACGCTATCTCGCAACAACAGGACAGCGACTAAGAAACTCCATTTATCATATCCCTCGGTTCTCAACTCGTATTCTATTGAGGTTTCCCAGGGAACCGGTGTTGTCAGAGAGATATCGTCATCTCCCGGCGGCTTCGATGCAAGGATCTTTCTTGAACAAGAAGTCACCCAGTTTCTGATGACAACTGAATACAGTTTATCCGGTGTTGTCGAGATAGGAACGGATATCGCCGTGTTAAGCTATAGATTCTGGGAACCAAACTCAGATGCCATGACCAGAGACATCTCTCTTTCCATAGAGTTACCCGAGGCCATAATCTCTAGGATAACAAAGGACGATATCTCTGTCAGGCCCTATAAAGAAGCCAGGGTGGAGATAGAAGGAAACTCCGTGAAGCTTCGAATGAAATCTGTTCTTTCAAATGCATCGGGCGAAATCAAGATCTCGTTTCCAAAAAACATTGCCAGTACTATGCCAAACGCGGTGAGTACAACCGTAAGCAAAAGTTCGATTCGCAAGGAACACGAGATAGCCATGTTCCAGCAGGCTTTTCTTTCGGGTTTGATCGGGTTTCAGATAGCAGTGCCTTTTTTCGTCTTATTCTTCACGTTTATCCTTTTTGGAGTCGAGCCTCAGGTTAAGTCGGAAATTGGTTATAGAATCTACGATGTACCGGGCTATATTCTTAATGCAGTAATAAGGAATCCATTCCAGGAAGTGGATCACAACGGCTTCCTTGCAACGATTCTTGAGATGCACAACAGCGGAGAGATATTCATCGGTGAGAATTCTATATCCGTGAAGGCAACTCATAATGGAATCCCAACGCAGCAGCAATGGGCGCTTCAGACCATCAAGTCTCTAAAGAGAAATGAAGACGGTTCAATAGAGATTCCTGATGCTGAAAACAACAGCGTTTCGCTCAACGAATTCAGGGAACATTATAGTCTTTGGCAGAAGAATGCGATGCGCAGCGTGAAGTCAGGAAGATTCTATGAGTACCTCGGTTCTACGGTCATGTCGGTTTTTTCGATCTTCTACTTAATCATCTGGTCCATGATACTGAAGTTTGTCTTTGGAAACTGGCAGATATACCTCTCCTTTCCAGATGAATCTCTCGTGCTGTCAATAGTTCTCTATGCAGACTGGTGCCTGGGATGGCTTCTTCTAGTTGTCCCGAAGAGGATTTTCGCAAGATGGACGCCTTCAGGGAGACTGTTCTATATGGAATGGAAGAAGTCAGAGAAGGATCTTCTTTCAAAGCCCTCGCTTAACAACGATGATTTGTCAAAGCTTGTAGCTATGGGGCATCTGCAGAATCTGATTGCCAACAGACAGAAGGTTAACGAACAACAGCTTTCAGTACTCCGCCAACTGCAGAAACTCGAACTGCTTCTTGATAAAGCGAAATCCTGATAACTTCTCCCGAATGAATACATGTCTCCCTAAATCGAGCAGTTGACAATTGTAGCAGAAATATTCTATAATTTACTTACTAATACCCCTAGGGGGTAAATGGAGGTGTGGATTTCATGAGCGCAAAGGTAGTTGTATATTCTACTCCCGGATGTCCCTGGTGCAAGAGAGCAAAGGACTATTTCAGGGCAAACGGAATTGCTTTTAAAGACTATGATGTAAGCAAGGATAAAGCCAAAGCGGAAGAAATGGTCAAGAAGAGTGGGCAGATGGGTGTTCCGGTGATAACAATAGGAAGCCAGGTTATTGTAGGATTTGACAAGGGAAAGATAGACGGCCTTCTGGGTATCCATTAACTGAAGAAGCGATTTCATGGCGGGCATTAGCCCGCTTTGTTTTTTTGTCAACGGGGTGCTATTCTCTCAATATAGAGCAAAAAGCATATATGTACATTGCTGGAGGTGTTGAGTTGAAGAGGTACTTTGTTGCGCCTGGTAGGATTAATATCATTGGAGAGCATACTGATTACAACGAAGGGTTCGTAATGCCAGCCGCGATTGACAAATATGTTCTTCTGTCAATTGAGAAGAATGGTAACGGTCGGATTCACCTGAGCTCCATGGGAAGAGAACCGGTGTCATTCGAAGAAAGTGTTATTGAAAAGACAGGTGACTGGAGCGATTATCTAAAAGGAATAATCTGGATCTTGAAGAATAAGCTTGACGCCAAGTTCGGGGGAATGGATATTGATATTCGCTCCAGCCTTCCTGAAGGAGCAGGTCTCTCGAGCTCTGCCGCTTTAGAGGTTGCCTTGATAGTAGCACTGAACTCGGTTTTTGATCTGAAGCTCAGCGAAACTCAGTTGTACAATTATGCTCAGGAAGCAGAGAACGATTTTGTCGGAGTCAAGTGTGGAATTATGGATCAATTCACGGCGGTAATGGGACGTAGGAACAAGGCGATATTCCTTGATACTCTCAAGATGCAATATGAGTATGTCCCCCTGGAACTGGGCGACTATACGCTTCTTGTGTTCGATTCAAAGGTACATCATTCTCTTTCAAGAGGCGCGTATAATTCAAGAAGAGAGGAAGCACGAAAGGCTCTTGAGATTCTTGGCAGGAGTAGCTATCGCGAAGTTTCAATGGTTGATCTGTTTCCGAACAAAGGAAAAATGGGTGATCTCTATTATAGACGAGCTTTGCATGTTGTTTCAGAGAACATGAGGGTTCTGGAGTCAATGAAGATTCTATCAAACTCGAATTTTGAAAACCTTGGCAGGCTTCTCATACAATCTCATGAATCTCTGGCTCTTGACTATGAGGTTACTTGTGAAGAAACTGACTTCATTGTTGATACGCTTAGAGAGATGAAGGGCGTATCGGGTGCAAGAATGATTGGAGCCGGGTTCGGTGGATCGGTACTCGCCCTTTGTGAGAAAACCGAGGAGAAGAAGATAGTTGAAGTGGTGAAAACGAGATACAAAGAGAAGTTTGCGATAGATATCGATTGTTACGAAGTAAGGCCCTCGGATGGTGCAAGGGAAGTTGAAGCTTCTTTCTCTTTGTGAGAAAGAAAGTCTGACTTAAATGGACTTATCCCAGTTCTGTTGCTTTGAACGGTTTTGCGAAGGAGGATGATATGAACATTAGACTAGGCGTTGTAGGAGCGGGAATCGCCTCAAGGGAACTTCATCTTCCCGCTTTAATGGAGCTGAAAGATCTATTCACAATTACTGCTGTAAACAGCAGAACAAGAAAGAAGGCTGAGGAGTTCGCCGATCTCGTTGGAGGTAAAATCAAAGTCTTCGATTCTTATGAAGAGATTCTTTATTCCGATGATGTCGATGCGATTGTCCTTGCAGTGCCAATTGCCCTCAATCCCGAAATGATCGTAGCTGCGAGAACGGCGGAGAAACCAGTTATTTGTGAGAAACCTATTGCCGCGTCGGTGAAAGAAGGACTTTCTCTGTTGAATCTTCCGGGGAATTCACCTGTCTACATCGCAGAGAATTACAGACACATAGAAGTTTACACTAAGGCTTCCGAATTTGTGAGGGAAGGAAGGATCGGCAAACCAATCATATTCAGTTGGCTCAAATGGGTAGATTTCGGACTGGATAACAAGTATGTTCAGACTAAGTGGAGGCAAGCCCCGAAACATGTGGGGGGATTCATTTCTGACGGTGGCGTTCATGACATTGCGGCCTTGCGAAAAATCCTTGGGAATGTGAGAGAAGTTAGCGGATTTTCAGAGAAGAATCTCGATTATCTTGGTGCGGAGAACTCAGTGGTCTTCAATATGACACTGGGAGACGGAGTGATTGGGAACTACTCGGTTGTATATGGTGCTCCGGCCACTCTTAACAGACTCGAGATCGTTGGAACAGAAGGCCTGTTGCGTGTTGACAAGGATGAAGCGACAATCGAAATCGAGGCTCACGGTCGAGAGAAATTCTACGCAAATAACAGTGATGGATTCGTTGAGGAATTTACTGATTTCTACAGAGTCATTAAAGGTCAGAAGAATTCTCTCGGCTCTATTCGGGAGGCAATCCTTGATCTGGCGACCGTTGAGGCCGGATTGATTTCTGCAAATGAGAAACGAGTAGTGATTGTGGACTCATTGATAGTGGAGAGTTGATGGAAAGATGAGTGGCTTCAATACTAGAGCTATTCATAGTGGCGAAGAGCAAAAAGTTTGCGACGCCGTAACAACTCCTATTTTCCAGACTTCGAACTTCCTGGCAAATGACGACAAGTATCTCAGCGAAACCTCAGAGACCTTATATACAAGGGTCGGAAATCCGTCGATAGGAGTTTTAGAAAGGAAGCTGTCCGATCTTTTCGGAGGAAAAGGCGGAGTGTTCTTTTCATCGGGAATGGGCGCTATCACTACGGTATTTCTCACTTTTCTCAAGTCAGGGATGAACTTGGTGATTTCGAAAAACGTTTACGGAGGGACTCAGAGTCTTATCGCGGAACTACCCGGCATGGGAGTAGAGGTCAGGAGATTTGACCAGTCAAAGTTAGAAGACCTTGAGAATCTTGTCGACTACAATACCGCTATCGTGTATGTTGAGTCAATGGCAAATCCGAACCTGGTCTTATCGGAAATCGAAAACATATCAAAGATAACAAAGAAGAGCGGAGCGCTTTTGATAGTCGACAATACATTTCTGTCTCCCTACAATTTTAGGCCGCTTGAACATGGTGCCGACGTAGATATCCAGAGTCTGTCTAAGTATGTGAATGGCCATTCCGATGTCATTGCGGGCTTTGCCGCCTTCAGCGAAGGCGATTCTGAGAAGCTTGTTAGACAGAAAATGATTAAGTCGGGCACGAATGGAGCTCCATTTGATGCTTTTCTGGTCAGTCGTGGAGTGAAGACTCTTGGTCCCAGAATGGAACTGCATAATAAGAACGGGGAAAAAGTAGCGGTTTTTCTCTCGAAAAGTCCAAAAGTGCGTAGAGTCTCTTATCCTTCTTTGATGAACAGTAAACCTAGCTGCTTTGCAGATTGCAAAGGCTTTGGGGGAGTCGTGTATCTTGAGCTGGAGAATCTGGAAAAAGCGAAAAGATTCATAAGAAGCTGCAAGCTCTTTCTAGAAGCAACAAGTCTGGCCGGAGTCGAATCACTTGTCACGATACCTGTTCTCACCAGTCACTCTTCATTTACAGATGAACAGCTTAGTGAAGTGGGTCTATCCAAAGGAGGGGTAAGGCTTTCGGTGGGGATCGAGGATGTTGAAGATCTTCTGGAAGATCTAGGTGCAGCTCTTGAAGCAATCTAGGAGCAACCAAGAAAATGAATGATTCTGTTCTTTGTACCTGCCCCGAGAAAGAAAGGAACCCGGCGTCTGAAAGAGCAAGAAAAACCGACAACCAGAATTGGAGTCATAAACGTCTTTCCTCTCAGCATCAGTAGTGAAACCGCGATTCAACTTGTTTTCTTGTTGGCCTATAATAGACAACAAGGTTGTGAGGTGATTTGAAGTGTTGAAGATAAGAATCGCGGGAATAGAGGAGCTGTTCCTTAGCAGCGAGAGAGAGTTCAAGATAGAGAGAGAAAACCTTGTCCTTATCTATAGCTTTTCAAACCTTCCAGACTCATCGGGAGTTTTGCTCAGAGTCTCAATTCGCAACGAAGATCCCTCTCCTAAGAAAGTTGGCAAGATCGATCTAATCGAAATCCAGGATGTTAGTGAGCCCGTTTACTACAACAACTGGCAGTCATGGTTCCCATTCAAGGCTTACTGGGAGCGACCATTAGTGGATTCGTTTGTTCAGTACGCAGATTCTCAAGGAATAAGTCTCTTTGCCGCCTCCCCAATACCTGAGCTCCTCAGGAAAGGGCAAAGACCTAGCGATTACTTCATTGCCACCGACGAGCTCCTTGTAGGTTTTGTCTCGAATCAATTCACTCACCAGTATTTCCTATGGGACGATGAGACCTTGAGCATCATTGGTTCAGTGGATCTCTTCGGTACTGAACTTGCATCGGGCGAATCAATAGAACTCGAAGAGATGGTTATTCTTGGTAATAAAAGCCTCTGGACTATGCTTGAAAAGTATGCTGATCTCATAAAGCAGAGTAATGAGGTTGAGTTTAATGAGTTTGAAGGGATAGGTTGGTGTAGTTGGTACCATTACTTCACCGACATAACTTTCGATGAGTTGTCGAAGAATGTGAAGCTTCTTGCCGAAATTCGAGATCGCGAGAAAATCGATTACAGACTGGTTCAGCTTGACGATGGTTACGAAAAGGAAATAGGCGACTGGCTGACGACCAACTCCAAATTTCCGGACTTGAAAGAAATCGCTTCTGAAATTAGGGGAAAAGGCTTCAAAGCAGGACTGTGGATAGCCCCGTTTTCTGCTTCCGAATCCTCAAGGCTGTTCAACGAGCACAAAGAATGGTTTGTAAAGAACAGTGATGGCAATCCCAGAGTAGCATACAGAAATTGGAATAAGCAGATTTTCGCTCTTGACACGACTAATCCAGAAGTTCTACTTCACCTCGAAAGGCTTATAAAGACAATAAGGAGTTATGGCTTTGACTATTTGAAAATAGATTTTCTCTTCGCTGGTGCGATTCCTGGAGG
Organism: Mesotoga sp. B105.6.4; assembly: GCF_002896535.1. NCBI lineage: Bacteria > Thermotogati > Thermotogota > Thermotogae > Kosmotogales > Kosmotogaceae > Mesotoga > Mesotoga sp. B105.6.4. Next base: position 9,250 of record NZ_JWIM01000036.1, read on the forward strand.
GCGCTTCAACGAATTCTTAACACCGGTTGAGGCGTATAGAAGTGGAATGCAGACAATTAGAGCTGCTGCCGGAGATGATTGCTTCATTCTTGGCTGTGGAGCTCCTCTGCTTCCCTCAGTAGGTTATGTTGATGGTATGAGAATCGGGTCCGATACTGCGCCTGAGTGGAATGGGGAAACGATGGATATAGGAGTTCCGAGCGCAAGGTACAGCTTGAGAAATGCCTACACAAGGTCCTTCATGCACCGCAGGCTGTGGCTGAATGATCCCGATACGATTGTTTTGAGGAACTGCGGACTTACCGAAGAAGAGAAGCGAGTATTTGCATTATCTGTGGGTCTACTTGATGGAATGATGCTTACCAGTGATGACATGTCTCAGGTTGGCCGCGACGGGATTTCTTTGCTCATGGAAGCGATGCAGCTTAGGGGAGGAGAACCCAGGGTCTTCCTTGACGGCATGAACGGAGTCTTCGCAACCTGTACGAGAAATGCACCCGTCTATGACGTCACCTCTTTCGTGAATCTTAACGATACACCTCGGCACTCAATTAAGCTCAAGAAGATGTATCAGGATTGGTCAGGCGTAATTCCTTCCGTTATGGAAGTTGAACTACCTCCCCGAAGCATATGGATAGAAAAGCGAGAAGCACGAGAAGGTTTAGAATGAGCCGCCTGAATCAACTACCGACAATAAACTCGGTTATGGATGAATAGTTGACGGGACTTAGAACTCGATATCAAGAGTTGTCGGCAGAAGCCAGTTCACCGCTCTCGTTCCTAACAAGAATCCAAACTGTTATAGCAGGGATCTCTACTGTGTGCTGATCAATTACCAGTATTCTTCCGGAAAGATACTCAAAGAATTCGCCACTTGTCGAAGGACTGAAGGAGACGCTTTCTCTTGATGGATTAACTACCACAATTACTTCATCCTGATCGTTCCATCTTCTGTAAGAGAGAACGGGGCCACTGGTTGTCATGACTTCATATTCTCCGGTACGAAGAGATTCGTGAGATTCTCTAAGCACTGTTAGCTTCTTGTAGAATTCGTAGATTTCCCAGTTCCATCTCTCTTCGTCCCAGATCATGGGAGCTCTGTTCTCCGGATCCTTTCCCCCCTTCATTCCGATTTCGTCTCCGTAGTAAATTACAGGGCTGCCGATGAAAGTCATCTGAATTGCCACTGCTATCTTCAGAAGATCAACCTGATTGAAGGCAAGGGTAAGAATTCTCTCGGTGTCGTGGCTGTCCAGAATGTTCCAGAGAGAATGCAGAGTCTGAGGCGGATAAGCGTTGAGATACAGATTAGTCATAGCTGCGAACTTTGCAGCAGAGTTTCCCGCTCTGAAAACATACTCCACAACCGCATCCTTAAAGGGGTAGTTCATAACCGAATCAAAAGACTTGCCTCTAAGCAGTGCTCTGGCGTCTCCCCAAAATTCCGCGACAAGCAATTTTTCTTTGTCTAACCCCTTCACAAGTGGTCTGAAGAAATCACTCCAGAAAAGAGGGTCAACTTCCGTTGCAACATCGAGACGCCAGCCACCGATTCCTTCAAGATCGTACTTGCGTACAAGTTGTTCCACGTAAGCCTGCCAGCCTTCGTTGAGGCTGTTTATCTTAGGCATATATGCGTAGCCGTTCCATCCCACATATGTCATTGCCCTATCCTGGATCTTCCTTATTGGAAAGCGTTTGACAAAATACCAGTCCTTGTAGGGGGAAGTCTCCTCTCTTTCACGGAGATCTTTGAAGGCGAAGAAGTCGTAGCCGGTATGATTGAAGACTCCATCCAGAATCAATTTGATGCCAGAATCTTCTGCCAGTGAAATGAGCTCCTCGAAAACATAGTCGTCGCCGAAATTGTCATCTATCTTCAGGTAGTCTTCAGTATCGTACTTGTGACTCGAAGGGCTTTCAAAGATCGGGTTCAGGTATATCGCATTTACTCCCAGCTCAAGAATGTGATCGAAACGATCGATGATCCCTTTGAGGTCTCCTCCGAAAAAGCCATCGCCGCCGAGGTTGGCGAAAACAGGATCAGAATTCCACGGCTGAACTCCAACAGGATCGTTTCTGGGATCTCCATTTGCGAATCTCTCAGGAAAAATCTGATAATAAACGGCTCCCTTTGACCATTCCGGAAGATCAAAATACGTTATGGGAAGCCTATCTTTCTCGAAAATGAATGGAAGACGTAACTCCTGGCACAGTCCGAGAGAATCGAGGACCACTGAGTTGTCTCCATCCTCTATCTCGAAGTAATACTCCAAGTTTTCAACTTTTATCCTGTCTGTACGATAAAAGCTATCTTTGCCGAAGTCGCGTAGATACTCTAGATTGTAGCGAGTCCCATCGACAATGAGGCTGAGCTGATAAGTAGTTCCAATAGGAAGTGAAACGGCAAAGTAGAATTCATTTTCGTTTACCGGGTTGAAGTAATCTCTGTCGCCAACACTGTGTCTGGCAAAGTCTTGCAGGTCTCCAAGGTTTTCTACTCTTAACACTGATAGTTCTGCTCCATCTTTGTACGACTTGTCAGGATTCCTTTGGTCAAGAAAAGTCGCATCTTCTGTGGAATAGTAGTAATGATAGAGACCTGGCTCAATATTAACTTCTGCTGACCACCAATTGTTATCGAGTCGAGACATATTCAGTTCCAGTGAACTCTCAATGATCACTACTGAGGGTGTTGAATCTGCAGTAGTAAGAAAGGATACTCCTCTGGCAATTGTCATTGCCAAGATGAAAACCGTAGTAACGACGCTCTTCATTTTCATCATTTCGACCCCTCCTTGATTTTCCTCTTCGACAGAGCGTTGGCCCCCCATACTCCGAAGAGAATAAGAGCTACTCCAAACATCTGAATTGGTCCGAATCTTTCTCCCCTGAAAATCACGCCGGCGAGAAGAGATACAACTGTTGAAAGGTAGACAAAGACGGTTGAGCGCGATGCTTCAAGCTTGGAAAGCATGAAGTTGATCAGGAAGAATGCTCCGACCGACGATAATGTACCGAGGTAAAGCGCAGCAATGGCGACACCAGGCTGAGCAATTCCGCCGATATAGAACAAAAACTCTCCTCTTGACAAAGACAGTATAACTGCAATTACGGTGAAAGAGATGAAGCCCATCGTCATCATATGATATGTGATCTCCCATGAACTAAACCTGACAGAGGCTTTTCGCGAGAGAATGTTATAGAAGGCTGCCGAGATTGTGCTACCTATCAAAATGATCGGCCCCAGTGGACTGCTTCCTGAGGAAATCCCCTTTCCGGCGGTTATCAAAGTTATGCCAAATAGCGCAGTCACAACTGAGATTATCTGAGGAGCGGCAAGTCTCTCCTTAAGAAATATCCTGGCGAAAATCAGTACGAATATTGGAATTGTCGAAAGGAGTATTCCAGCTTCGGATGAAGTGGACAAAGAGACCCCAACATTTTCTAAGATGAAGTACATGACCGGTTGAACAAGGCTGAGAAGAAGAAGGTCTTTAAAAACTGCTCTGTAGGGTCTGATTCTGACGATACCAAACAATCTAAACAATGAAATAGTCAGAAAGGCAACAGAAAATCTGTACGAAAGAAAGTACATGGGATTTGTATATTCAAGTGCGTTCTTCGTAAATAGAAAGGAAAGACCAAAGATAACTGAAGAACCGATTCCTGCAAAATATGCCAAGAGCCTGTCTCTTTCTATCTCTGCCATAAAGCACCTCAACCAATAATAGCACTGCGACGAAGTAACCGGCAACCTTAGGGCCTTGTCGCCTTTGCATAGTCTATAATAGTAGTGATCTCCTTTTCAAGAAGGCGGTGTTGTTTTGTTCAGAAGATATATTCCGTTTTTTGTTCTGCTGATTTCGGTCATCGTAAGCGGATATTCATTCAGAGATCTGGACTGGTTGAAGCATGAATCAGAGCACTTTGTTTATATATACCATAACGAAGTGGCCGGTTCGGTTTCCCAAATTGAAGAGATTGCAGAAAATACCTTCCTTGGCTTGAGTGAATTATTCGGGAACCCTTTCAGAGACAAGATCTCCATATTGATTGGAGGCTATGAGGATCGGTCAAACGGTCTGGCAAATCCAGTCATGGAATCAATCTACATAATGACGATCGGTCTCGACTATCCCTACAGAAATGACGGCTTCTGGTTGGAAGAAGTGATCACTCACGAACTTAGTCATCTTTTTCAGATTACCGCAACAACTCAAGTTGGAAACTTTCTGAGAAACTATTTCTCAAGACTTTACCTTCCTAACGCCCTTCAGCCCATGTGGTTCACCGAAGGCTTTGCGCAGTTAGGGAGCGAACTTATTGGAGACCTTTATGAGTACGATTACAGACGCTTACCTTTTCTTTGGGATCAACTTGACAGAGAGGACCCCTTTCTCGAGGAGACCGTAGTATCCGGTCACAGCGGCATCGGGGGAGAGGCCTATTACAATTACGGCTATGCGTTCCTGACATTTCTATATGAGACCTATGGCTTTGAAAGCATTCAGGAATTGGTCAGGATAAAGTCGGGGATTCTTGGATTTGCAGGAATTGATTTTTCTTTTGAGAGAGTATATGGTAAAAGCTATCAGGAGCTAAAGGCGGAGTTTATCGATTTTGAATCGGAAAAGTGGAAAGGAGTAGAGACTCCATCGATCCATAGACTCTCTTCGGATATCGGGGAATTTGTCAGTCACTACAGATCAAAGACCTACGCGAATAGACTGTATTATATTGGGTTTGATAGAGAGCAAAGATACTACACGCTATATAGGGAAGACACCGAAATTCTCAGAACCAGCATGGAGATCATTGATTTCGCTGTTTTTGAGAATGAAATTGCATTGTTGCTTTTTGAGAAGGAAGTCTCCGAAACAAGGCTTTACTTCTTCAGGGAAGGAAGGCTTGAGCGAACGAAATACTCCCACCTTGTCGGAATCGATTTCGCCGGAAAAGATCGTCTAGCAATTCTGAGGAATAGTTTGGGGACTATGTCTGTGGAAATCCTCTCACTTCGAAATGAAAGGGTGACGACGATTTTCGCGGCAATAGACCCGGAAATGCAGATCACTAGCGTCAGAGCATCTCAAGATGGTGCGCTCGTAGCGTTCAGAGTCAATATGCGCGGAAACAAGTATATTGCATTCTACTCATCGGGTTTCGATGCCCCTTTAATGTACAAAATCGATAAGGACTTCTCACTTGGAAGCTGGACTTCAGGCGGATTTCTTATTTCGGTAGAGAACGGATTTGGCAGCAGTGTTTATCTTGTCACATCTGAAGGCGAGATGACAAGTCTTGCCACCTTTCCCAGGTACGTCAGAGATCCTGCCAGAACAAGAGAAGGAATTGTGGCTGTCGGTCAGGTCAAGGGAAACAAGTTGTTGTACTCAGTTGAATCAAAGACCACTGAGTTCAAGCTCAAAGAAACGACTGTTGAGATGCGAGTTCCTGAGCCATTAGAAGGCGAGAAATACGAAGGTTTCACAAGTTGGAGATTTGTGTCTCCCATTCCTTACAAGGGTCTGTCTTTGCTTTTTTCCGATCTTACATTTCACAACCATCTGATTGCCGGTGGATCTTTCGACTTTGGAACAATGCTTCCGAGCCTCCACCTCGAACTGTGTAGTATTGACTACACGCCCGTTGATTTCACCCTTTCGTTCGAGTTTTCGGATCTCAATGTCGAAGCTTCTTTGGAGGCTTATCGTCAGTATGTCATTAATCCCAAACTTGCTTTCGGCTGGAAGGCCGAGCTCAATTATCCCCTGCAAGTCTCGGGATCAATTAACGTTGTTCTTCAGGATTCATCTGTGCTTTACGGGGGTCAGGCATCACTGAAGACGAATATCGCCGTTAGGGATACGCAGACGGCAACTTCAAATCTTGTGGACGTGGGGATAAGAGTCGATTTTGACTGGAAGAAAAACGGATTTGCATTAGATTCAGCTATCTTTTCTAGGGTAACTTTCGGAGAAGATCCATCTCTAGTACCGGTTGAGCTATGGGATTTCAGGGACGATTCCAACATAGTCGTTGGCCTTTCAATCTCGTCTGACTACACTATTTCGAGGAGAGGGTTCAATCTTATTAATCTTGTTCACCTTTCTGAGGAAGGAATTGGAGCGAAGATCGATACGTTGATAGGAAGGAGCTTTTCCTGGAGACTGGCTATATATAAGTTTGAGACGGTCTACCTTTACGCAGCTTACCCAATTGAAATAAAAGCAGGAATCATGCTTGAAAGCATGAGACTCCTGCCCTACATAGATTTCGCACTACTTTACTAAAACTTCACAACCCTCAGGAGAATCCTGCACGCTCACAGCGTACAGCCTTTCTCCGTTGTGAACTTCGAATGTCAATGATCTCTCTCTGCATTTGAAGCTACCTGTTTTGGGTAGAACTTCAATTCTAATTCCATCTGTACAACTGCGCACAACTATTTTCTTCAAAGAATATTCGCCGGTTTCGTGAGCGTTGCTAATTCCGTCGTCTTCATACAGTTCAAACTCCGCATAATTCTTAACAAAACCTATGATTCGAAGATCTCCCCAGGATCCGCTCTCAACAAATTGAGAGCTGCAGGTGGTAACGACCATGGAGTCCTCCTTCAAGAAATAGGGAATGGTATCTAAAGGAGCCTCTGTCCAGACATGGCCTGAAGCGAATGCTCTCTTCGTGTTAAGATCTAGCCATTCTCCTTCTGGAAGATAAACGTGCCTACCCTTTGAATTCCTCTGGTAAATGGGAGCAACCATGATAGACGGACCTATCATGAACTGATCGTCGGCGTTATAAGTTTCCCTGTCTTTGGGCCAGACAATCGGGAGGGGTCTAATCATTGTCATTTTTCCGTCGGCTGACTGCTTATGAATTGTGTAGAAATAGGGAAGCAATGAGTAACGAAGCTCTATTGCCTTCTTAATAAGCCTCTCCACCTCGCTGTCGAAGGCCCAAGGTTCCTGTCTCCTCGTTCCAATGGCACTGTGATTCCTGAAGAAGGGAAGAAAGGCCCCCAGTTGAGTCCATCGTACAAGCAGCTCTCCGCTACAATCGCCGCCAAAGCCGCCCACATCGCAACCAACAAAGCTTACTCCTGCAAGCGAAATGGATTGGATTAGCCTGATTTCGCTTAGCAGCTGTTCCCAACTACTCTCGTTATCGCCCGTCCAAAGGATCGCGTATCTTTGAATGCCGGGATATGACGATCTAGTGATAATGAAGGGTCTTGAATCGGGCCTGCTTTTCCTTATTCCCTCGAATGCTGCTCGAGCCATATTGAACCCATAGATGTTTCGGACCTTTCTATGCAAGTGAGCGATCCCATTATCATCAGTCTGAACAAAATCCTTCCCGTAGTCGTAGTACTTCTTCTTTGAGGCAATCCTCGCAAAAAGGAATTCCGTTTCAATTCCATTGTCATCTATTTCGGTTGCAAGCTGTTGTAGCTCTTTGAGCAATTCAGGTGTGTAGAAAATCGAGGGCTCATTCATGTCGTTCCAGAAGCCAGAGACTCCGTCCTTCAAGAGCCTGTCATAATGTTCTCCCCACCAATTTCTCGTAGCAGAGTTCAGGAAGTCCGGGAGTCTGGATTCTCCAGGCCAGACTGCAGGTCTAAAGGGAGTACCATCTTCCTTCTTGCAGAAGAAGTCACCCTTGAGGCCATCCTCATAGATGTCGTAGTTTTCAACTGCCTTAACACCCGGATCTACTATTGAAATGATCTTAATGCCCATATTAGATAGTCGTTCTATCATTGACGACGGATTGGGGAAGCTATTCTCATCCCAAGTGAATACCTTATAACTGTCCATGTAGTCAATATCCAGATGTATTGCGTCGCATGGTATCTTTTTGTTCCTGAGATTTTCCGCGATTTCAATAACGGATTTCTCATCTCCATACGACCATCTTGACTGATGATAACCCAAAGCCCAGGCGGGTAAGAACAAAGGGTTCCCGGTTAGTCTGAATAAGTCTCTTATAGTCTCATGTGGGCTCTCAAAGAACATGAAAAGACTAAAACCATCACCTTCTATATCGATTTTCAGCCTGTCTCGCGTTTCGAAGCCTACGTCGAATCTGGAGTATCCCGGGTGATCTAGAAAGAAGCCGATCTGTCTCCTGGCTGAAGCTATATAGAATACTGGAAGCGTTGAGTAAAGCCTTTTCTTTGAGGGAGAATGATCAGGTTCATCGGTATTGTACATCTCATAAACTGCGCCCCTTTTGTTGAGAGGGCCGATCGATTGTCCGAGTCCAAGAACTGCCTGGTCGTCATGTAGTTCGATTTTAATACTGAATCCATCTGTCGTTTCTACAATCTCCATCTCGTTGAAGTCCTGCGATGAGGATCCTTCTAGCCCGTGCAGCCTCAACCCTTGGAAGAGATGATTTGCCACGTCGCTGTCCAGTTCTTCTGCAGGCGCCGTCAACACCGAATCAGTTTCGAACTTCGTCTTTCCCTCTCTTTCAACTTCCATTTTGATTACTGAATCGAAATAGCGAAAGAATCGTTTTCTCAAAGCAGCGCCTCCATTTATAGGAAATTTCGATCTCATTGTACAACAAAATGTTAGACTTTGTATGTAAAGCAGAAGCGAGGAGGTAGATTGATGACAGTCAGGAAAGCTATTGAGAAGATCAAGGGATTGGAAGCTGAGATGCTTTCGGAGATTACTGGAAAATTCTCGTTCTTTATCGAAGGAGGTGATCCACAGAGATTCACTGTCGAGATCTGCGATGGCAGGCTAGAGGTTTTTGAAGAAGAACGACCTTCGGATTGCTCAATACGCACAGATTTCGCGACCTTTGAAGGACTGATTGAAGGAGTTGTGAATCCTCTGACAGCTTTCATGACTGGAAGTTTAAGGGTATCGGGCGATCTGGCCTTTGCGATGAAGCTTAACAAACTGCTTGGAGGTGGATGAATGGCACATGAAGTACTGATATTGGCTTTTGAAGGGAAGAAATCTTGTTTTCTTCATGCTTTGCTGAATGCACTTGACATGTCGGAAAAGGGATTTGCCGTATCTGTCGTAATGGAGGGAGAATCTCCCCGTCTCATGAAAGAGATTACACATGAAAAGGATCCTGTTCATGAGATTTACATTGAAGCGAAGAAAAGGGGCCTTATAAAGGCCGTATGTTATGGTTGTTCGAAAATGATGGGCGTCCTTGACATAGTAGAGAAAGAGGGTCTCCCCCTGAATGGGGACATGAGGAACCACGTTCCGCTGGCACCATATGTGGAGCGTGGAGCCGAGATCATTACATTCTAGAGGAAATTCGAATTATTACTGCGGAGAGCTGACTAAAGGCAGATTTCTCTCAAAGAAAGGAGTTCGTGATGAGGAACAGTCTTAGACGATGGAAGAATGAAAAACTGGCGCAGAAACTCATAGAAGTCTTTGAAAGCAAATCCGTGAGGGTGATTTACCTCCCAGATATAGAAATGGTGGTCGAAGAAGTTCATAAGCTGATTCCCGATGGAGCTACCGTTAGTTCAGGCGGATCGGTGACACTTCAGGAGTCTGGAGTAATGGATTTGTTGAGGTCGGGGAAATATGAATTTCTTGACAGAGACTCGGTTTCCGAAGATAGAGAGAAAAGGGAGATCATGATCAAGGCATTTGAGTCCGACTATTATCTATGTAGCGCGAATGCCATAACAGAGAATGGAGAGATTCTACTGCTGGATGGGAGCGGCAACAGGGCCGCTGCAGTAACGTTCGGCCCCGAGAAGGTGATTTTTGTCGCCGGAATTAATAAAGTCGTGAACGATCTGGATGCAGGCATCAAGAGGATCAAGTCGATAGCACCGATGAATGCAAAGAGGCTGAACTTGCATACTCCCTGCGTGACAACCGGATTTTGCTCCGACTGCAGCAGCGAAGAAAGAATATGTGAAACGTACTCGATAATAATCGATTCGAGAAGAAGACCATGGCGCTACACGATCGTTCTTGTAGGTGAAGAGCTTGGCCTGTAAGAAAACTCTCAGGATAAGAGTCTTTGGGCGTGTGCAGGGCGTTGGTTTCAGGTACTTTGCCCTTCACACCGCCACGTCTCTTGGGGTGACGGGTTTTGTGAGGAACGAGCCCGATGGAAGTGTGGAGATCGTTTGTTCCGGATGTGATGAGGAAATCGATGCTTTCGTTGAAAGAATAGATAGGGGTCCATCCTATGCCAGCATTACAAAGACAGAAATTGAAGAGCTCCCATTCAAGCCGTTCAATAACTTCGAAATTAGGTACTGAGGTTTAGATTTGTCCCCATTCTGCTAGGAACCTCTTCACAAACTCCACAACGAAACTGTAGCGGTCCTCAGCCATTTTTCTTGCAGTTCCCGTCCAGAAAGTTTCCGGTCTTATCTTAAGTATCTTCTCGTGAAAATGATTGATAGAACTACGCGAATTGCCGCTATAAGAGTTGCACGGACCGAATTGGAGAGAGTGAAGAGGAGTTCCGACCTTTCCGGAATAGGCAAAGACCCTTGCTATGGCCACTGCACCTATAGCGTCTAGTCTGTCCGCATCCTGGAGGATCTTTCCCGTCACACTGGTAGGTGTTAAACCGCCGGAGTATCTGTGCGATCTAATCGCCTGCGAGACTTCCGAGATAAACGAAAAGTTGAATTCCATGGTCGGTAGAAGTCCTAAAGCATATTCCGCGCCGGATTCTGCATGATCGATGCCGGTTAGAGCTTCTTGAGGCCGCTTAATGTCATGAAGGAGTGCGGCGATGACTGCCTTTTGAAGGTCACACCTCTCCCGAGAAGCAATTTCGCTCGCATTCTCCGTTACCCTGAAAGTGTGGGAAATATCATGAGCAGGGTCATCGTAGTCTTCAAAGGCTTCCCTAACGATGTGGAGGATTTCTCGCAAGTGTGGAATGCAGTCCATCAGCTCTGTAAGATTCATATTTCTCTCCTTGAGTAAAAAAGAAAAGTCTAGATGCATAATGTAAAATAAGTATACAAGATGATTTGTATGAATAGGTGAAAGGAGGCACGAATATTGAATATCCTCGTTACAAACGATGATGGAATCATGTCGCCCGGGATTATTTTGCTTGCCGAAACGCTTTCTGAAGAGCATGAAGTCCTTGTAGTTGCACCCGATGTCGAAAGAAGCGCGACTGGACACGCAATAACAATCAGAACTCCGCTGTGGGCCAAGGAAGTCAAAGTCGGTAATAAGAACATCGGCTATGCAATTAATGGTACTCCGGCTGATTGCGTTAAGCTCGGATTACTTGCGATTTCGGATAGGAAGATAGATCTTGTGATAAGCGGGGTGAACAAAGGGCAGAATATGGGAATAGATGTTCTTTATTCTGGAACAGTCTCAGGTGCTCTAGAGGGCGCAGTGACTGATACCCCATCGATTGCGGTCTCAAGCAGTGACTGGAGTAATCCCGAGTATGAAACCGCAGCCAGATTCATGGTCAATTTTCTCAAAATCTACGATGTCAGTAAGATGCCGGACTTCACGGCTCTAAATATAAATGTTCCTTCAGTCAAGTACGAGGAACTGAAGGGTTGGAAAGTGACCAGACAGAGCAGAAGAAGATACAAGGATTATTTCGAAAAGAGAAAGGATCCTTATGGGAACAACTACTACTGGATATTCGGAGAGGTAGTCGAAGATGAATGTTCTACTGATTGTGATTTCAACGCAGTTAAATCCAACTTCGTATCGATAACCCCTCTCCATGCCATTATGACCGATAAAGAGTATTTTGAGGAACTGAAGGAGATTTCGGAAGGGTGGTCGGAATGAAAGTGATTTATATAGGAAACCCCATACTTCGAAATGTTTCCGAGAGTGTCGAAGTTTTCGACGATGATCTCAAAGCGTTCGTGAAAGAGTTGAGCAAGACGATGTACGTTGAGGACGGCGTGGGCCTCGCAGCACCGCAAGTGGCTGTGTCCCGGAGGATTTTTGTTTACGACCCCGGAGACGGGTTGAGGGTAGTAATTAATCCAGAGATTATTTCCAAGAGTGATGAGACAGTAAGGATGGAAGAGGGTTGCCTCAGCATACCCGGAATTTACGCCGATATCATCAGGCCGTCTGCAGTTCGAATACATTATCAGGATGAATATGGCCGGCACCACGAAGAGGATTTGACGGACTATCCTGCGAGAATAGTGCAGCACGAGAGCGATCATCTTGAAGGAGTGCTATTCGTCGATTATCTTTCCTCATCAAAAAGAGCGGTGCTGAAACCAAAATTGAATCAGATAATTAAGGAAAGCATAAGATAAAATGAAGATCGTATTCATGGGAACTCCCGAATTTGCGGCTGCTCATCTCAAGGCGATTGTAGAATCGGGGAACAACGTGGCAGGAGTCTTTTCACAGCCTGACAGGCCTAAGGGGAGAGGGCGGAGAGTAGAACCCACCCCGGTGAAGACAGTCGCCACTAGCTACGGAATACCAGTTTTTCAGCCTGAAAAGATCAATTCTGATGAAGGGTTCGAAAAACTTTTGGAGCTATCTCCAGATATTATCGTTGTTGTGGCATTTGGAAAACTTCTTAAGTCGGGTGTTATAAACCTTCCAACCATCGGTTGTTTCAACGTTCATGCTTCTCTTCTGCCCAAATATAGAGGTGCAGCCCCGATTCAGCGAGCAATAGAAAGTGGAGAGACAAAGACGGGAATAACGATATTCAAGATTGATGAAGGAATGGATACTGGTGAGATTGCTCTCAAAAGAGAAATCGAAATAGAATCGTCGGACACTTTAGGAACGCTTTACACGAAGCTTGAAAAGCTTGGTACAGAAACATTGCTGGACTTTTTGAGAATCGTAAACGAGGGAAAGCTGAAGCTTTCTCCACAGCAAGGAGAGTTTTCGAACGCACCTAAAATCCAATCTTCGGATCTCGTCATCACAGATTTCTCTGATCCTGTGAGGGTAGTGAATAAGATAAGAGCTTACGACCCCCGTCCGGGAGCAAGAGCAGAGCTTGAAGGTAAACCGATAAAGTTGTATGGGGCTTCAGTAATTGACTTCTATGGGAAAGGCCGTAGAATCGGCGAAATTGTGGAAATTGATGACCGCGGAATGGTTATTAGCTGTGGCACTGGAAATGTTATTATATCGTTAGTGCAGTTACCCGGGAAGAAACCGATGAGACCCAAGGATGCTGTAAGTGGTCGGTTAATTCACGAAGGGATGATTTTGGGGGGATAAAAATGCCCAGGGTAATGAGGTTATTTCAGATCAGAAACGAGATCACTGAAGATGGTGCTGCTAGAATAGTTGCGAGACTAAGGTCGCTCGACGGCATAGTTAAGGCTCAGGCAGATGTTGCCAGCGGAGTGGTAGAAGTTGAATACGAGAATGCAATCGTTGACAGATATATAATTCAGGAAGAACTGTCCAAACTCGGTTTTGATATGCTTATATAAACCATTCTCGCACTTTGCTTCTTGACAAAGGAATCCGGTCAAGTTATAATTTCTGACGTGTGACGTTGCCGAGGTGGTGGAATTGGCAGACACGCATGGTTGAGGTCCATGTGGGCAGTTTAGCCTATGCGGGTTCAAGTCCCGCCCTCGGCACCACTGAACCGGGTTCATAGCCCGGTTTTTTCTTTTGAGGTGCTTCTTGGGAGAGATTCTGCTAGGTAATATTTTCAAACGGAACGCAAAAACAAGAATTAGCTTGAGACGGATTTCTCAGAACTCTCCATTCGTCTCAATGAATATCGAAGATCTTCCTTCGTTCTTTTCGGAGAGAGGTGAAGACTGTCTTTTTGTGGATGGGTCGTTGGACAGTGAGTATCTCCAGAAGATAGCTATCGATGAAGGATATCTGAGAAGCTTTCTTTTTCAGTCGGAGTCTAAGGATCTCGGGACTCGGATTCTTCAGTACAGAAAGACTCTTGAGAAAATGCCAGCAGGGCTCTCATCGATAGTTGAGAAGACCGTAGAGAACGGTGGGCTGAGGAACTTCCTTCTTCTTGCACTTAGGGAAAGCGAGTTTCTAGATCCGTGGGAGGATTATGTGCTTTCCGCTCTCAAGAGGAATGAAAGAAGAGAAAGGGGCAATCCCAGGATCAATCTTCAGAAGACCGTAAAACTGGTTTTCAGTGAGGGTGGGCTCCTACAGGATTCAATGAAGGGATACGAATTCAGACAAGAGCAGTTCATGACGGCTCTTGAAATCGCAGAGTCAATTGAAAGAGACGGCAATCTTATGATCGAGGTCGGTACTGGAACCGGAAAGAGTATAGCATACCTGGCACCGATTGCATACGCCTGTATCTCGACTATGAATCAGGCAGTTGTCTCTACAAGAACAAGAATCCTTCAAGATCAGCTCTTTAAGAAAGATGTGGAGGTGCTGAGGACCTTTCCTAACCTTGATGATCTGCGTGTTTCGGTAATGAAGGGGAGAGAAAGATATCTTTGTGTCAGAAAGCTTTTTGAGGTCGTGACCCTCGCTCTCAACAAGATGTTGGATGAAGAGATGTCAAAGGAACTTTCAGGAATACTCATCTGGTCTATGATAACTTGCGAGGGAGATCTCGACACGCTTCCGTTGAAAGAAGAGATGAGAAGAATGATTTCTGGAAACAGATTCGACTGCACGAGACGACTCTGCCCTTTCTTCGAGATCTGTCCTTATTACGTCCAGAGAGAAAACGCGAAATGCTCCGACATAGTTATCACGAATCACTCCTTCCTCTTTAGCGAAGCAAACATAAGACTTTCCGACGGAGACGCCGAAGAGCGAGAAGATATCGGAACTCTTCTCCCGGGATTCAAATATCTCGTTGTGGATGAGGCACATGAGCTCGAGGCTTCATTGACACAGGCCATGAGCTACCGCTTTCAGCCGTACGAGCTGGCCGGTACTGTGAGAAGACTCATAAAGGCAGTTAGGAATTCCTTTGGATTTCTGAAGAGGCACTTTGACGAGGATTTTTTGAGAAGACTGTGGACAAAGCTCAAAGAGGCAACCGCTAGTCTGGACAAACAGATCACAGAGCTTGTCAAGGTTACAGGCAGTTCTGAATCCGAAAACCGAACTACATTCACAGGAAGAGAACTCGAAGCGATAATATCTATGCTCGCAGCAATTTCCGATACTCTTCAGACACACGTATATATTGGTACCCAGACGATGCAGATGCTGGATGATGTAGAGGAAAGAAATGAAAAGATAGATGGTTTAGAAGCTGAAGTAAGCAGGATTCTCACTGAAACAAGGGAATGGATGAAACAGATAGCGGGAATCACTTCTTCTCAGGAGTCGAGGGTTGTTTATGTAAGCCGATTTGAAAGGCGCCTCGATAGCCTCAGCATAATTTCCTCACCTGTGGAAAACGATACCTTGATGGCATCGATCTTCCCCGATGTAAGCGTCAAGATTTTCATCTCTGCGACTCTGTGGGTTTACAGCAGGGGTAGCGATGGCTTCAATTACGCCAGGAGAATACTTGGAACAAGCAGTAACAATGAAGCGGTTAGGCTCGGAACTTCATTTGATTATACGCAGCAGCTGAAGTTCTTCGTCCCGGCCGATCTGCCCGACTATCTTCCGAATTCGCTAATCTATCTCGAAAGTGCGGCGGATATAACGCTCAAAGCCTTGAAGATAGTAGGTGGTGGTTCAATGGTGCTTTTCACTTCTTACGAAGACATGAAAGGGACTCTTTCCAGAATCTCCGGCGGACTTGGAGATATGGTGATTCACATTCAAGATAGGGAGGACAGTCCGACAACCATTCTTGCAGACCACGTAAATTCAGAGAAGTCCGTGATATTCGGAGCCAGAGCATTCTGGGAGGGTGTAGATCTTCCTGGTGAACAGCTCAAACTCCTGATTGTATACAAGCTCCCCTTTGAAAGACCGGATGAACCGCTAATTGAGGCTAGAATAAAACATTACGGGAAGAGGAGTTTCGTAGAAGGTATGAACAAGTATTATTATCCAAAGATGATAACGGCCTTCCGACAGGGACTCGGCAGACTTATAAGAACCAGGGGTGACCATGGGGTTGTGATTGTGCTGGACAAAAGGATAATCGATTCTAGAAGAGCTTACTCTAGGAAATTGCAGGCTTCTCTTCCTCCCGGAGTAGACATTCAGGCTGAAAGCAGCAGCAAGATCTTAAGAGAACTAAGAAAGCTTAAGAGGGAGAGATGGATCTAATGATCAGGTCTATCATCTCTCACTTCTTTCCCAACTCTTGTCTCGCCTGCGAGAAGGAAATAGATCCAGGTCATTACCTTTGCTTCGAGTGCTTAAACTCGAT
This sequence comes from Mesotoga sp. B105.6.4, assembly GCF_002896535.1. Taxonomy (NCBI): domain Bacteria; kingdom Thermotogati; phylum Thermotogota; class Thermotogae; order Kosmotogales; family Kosmotogaceae; genus Mesotoga; species Mesotoga sp. B105.6.4. The sequence continues at coordinate 25,537 of NZ_JWIM01000036.1, forward strand.
GGATGGTCCGATTATGGCCCCACTTGAACTTCCATACATTGATTCAGCCTTCTCTTACTGGAAGTACGAAAGCCCGATGAGGGAGCTGATTCACGCTTACAAGTTCGAAGACAGACCGGGTATAGCCCATCTCTTTTCAAATATGACCTTCGAGATGATGAATACGTTTCTCCCGGCAACGAACGTTGTTGTTCCGGTACCAACATCGCTTCAAGCTTTCGTAAAGAGAGGTTATGACACAAACTTGGGAATACTGCGATTTCTCTCCCGAAAGGTGGAAATAAGGATTGAGAACATACTCTCAATATCGGGAAAGACTGTACCTCAATCTACTCTCAAAATGAAGGATAGAATTGATAATGTGAAGGACAAGTTCCGTCTCAAGAAGAAGCCGTCATGCGATTCGGTGATTCTTTTCGATGACGTTGTTACTTCTGGCGCAACTGCCAGCCAATGTGCTAGAGTTCTTAGAGAAGGGGGAGTAAAAGATATTGTTTTCTTTGCAGTTGCCAGTGCAAAAAAATAGGGCCTCACGGCCCCTGGCTGGGAGAGGAGGACTCGAACCTCCATCGGCGGATCCAGAGTCCGCTGTCCTACCAATTGGACGATCTCCCAAGACAGTAAAGATTATAAAGCAGAAGGCAACTGGTGTCAAGACGTTTGGAGGCATATGATGAACATAGCGATGTTCAGTGATACTTATTCTCCTCAGGTTAACGGAGTGGTAACCATGATCAGAATGCTTGAGGAAAATCTTCAGAAAAGAGGACACAATGTCTACATTTTCACAGTGGATCACCCCGAGGCCGGCATTCAGGAGAACGTTTACCGTGTCCCTTCACTGAGATTTCCATGGGAGAAGCAACATAGAATTGGCCTTCCAACTAACTTCAAAGAACTCATTCAGATTGTGAAGAGCCTCGACATAGACATCGTCCACTCTCATACGTCTCTCATAGTAGGATATCTGTCTGGTATGGTGATTTCCAATCTTCACATTCCTGCTGTCACGACCTATCACACGATGATGGAAGAGTATGTCCACTATATCCCTTTTATGGAGCCTATTCTGAGAGTATATATAAGAGGTCAGGATAGAAGGTTTTGCGACAAGAACAGAGCCGTCATCGCACCTTCGATCAAGATAAAGAAGCTGCTGCTCTCTTACGGCGTTTCGTCTCATATAGAGGTAATTCCAAATGGCGTTGACCTGGCTCCTTTCATGAAAGAAGTCGATATTGATGAAATCAGATCGTTTAGGAACAAGTACAAGATCGGCGAGAACGAGAAGGTTCTGATCTTCGTCGGCAGACTGGGAGAAGAAAAGAGTATAGACAAACTCATCGAGAACTTCACCAGGATCAACACAGCTCTGCCGGATTCCCATCTACTGCTAGTTGGAGACGGACCTCTAAAGGGCAAACTGAAGGAACTTGCAGGAAACTTGGGTGTTGGCAAGAGGGTTCACTTCACAGGTTTCTTGAAGTGGCCGGATGAGATTACGTTAGCCTACAAGAGCAGTGATGCGTTCATGATTGCCTCTCACACGGAGACCTTTGGCTTGGTTACGCTTGAAGCAATGGCATCCGGCCTGCCGGTAGTGGCCTTCAAGGATGACAGCATTGCAAATATGGTTCTAGATGGAGAGAACGGGTTTATGTGCCCCTCAAAAGAAGAGTTGTCTACTGCGGCGATTGAGCTGCTTACAGATAGAGACCTCATGGAGAGAATGTCGAAGCGCTCTGTTGAGATTTCTAAAGACTTCTCAGCGGAAGCGAATGTCGAGAGAACGCTGAATCTTTACCAGAGAGTGATTAGAAACGAGATTTAGATTTGAACCCAATTTCGTGTGCCGAAAGCATTCCACCGAAAATGATGTTGGCGTAGTAGCTGAAGAATCTCCAAATAAGCAGTGCGGCTCCTATCCCATCGCCAAAGAAGGATTTGAAGAAGAGAACATAACCGCCTTCAGAAACACCGCTTGCTCCCGGGGTAGGAATAAGCGAGACAACAAGAAAGAGTATCAGTTGGACGGAAGTGATCTCAAGGTAGTTGACGGGAGTACCGATCGAAAGTGAAACAAAAAACGGAATTGATATCATGCAGATCAGCTGAGCCAGCGTACTCAATGATGCCATGACAAGTGTAACAGGTCTTTCTATAAGACACTTCATTGAAGAGTGGAAGAAACGCAGTTCTCTAAGAGCCTTCTCTATCATCGAATCTCTATCCTTTATGATCCTTATTCTGCTCAGCAAGTTGATCATCAAGCGAATTAGCTTTTCCGTGAACCCTGGGTTTAAGGAGAATAGAATCAAGAATGCAAAAACAAAGCTGTTGAGTACGAAACCGAAAATCGACAGAACGGCCAAGTTGGAAATCCTTCCCACAACTATGGGATAAGCCTTAATGATTGCAGCAGCTCCAAGAACAGTAATTACTGACTGGTAAATCAGAAACCTTGAGACCAACATTGCTGTTGACTCGCCAACAGATATTCCCTTTCTTTGCATAAAAACTATCTGTGCGGGCTGTCCTCCCGAGGAGAAGGGCGTGATCCCATTGAAGAAGGTTCCAATAACCGTGATCTTGAAAAGATAAGTCAAAGGGATTGTCAGGCTCCTCATCAAAGCAAAAGTCTTAAGGGTTACTGCTTCAAAGAACCAAGTGCCAACTGTCAGACAAAAAGTAAGAAAGAGCCATCCGGGATTGGCACTTGCAAGATAAGAGATCGATTTGTTGAAGTCGGTAGCAAGTAGGACAATTACTATAATCAGAACGCTCAACGAGATAGCGATCAAAAAGTTCCTTGTGGTTCTCTTCATGGTCTCTTGTCAAGTACCTCAAGATAGATACTCTTCAGTTTCTGGCCGATAATCGAAAGATCCCTCTCAAGAGCGGTCTCCTTCCCACAAGATGTAATCTTCTTCCTAACACTATTGCTCTCAAGCAATATATCGATCTGCCGCATGAATTCTTCATTGCTCTTGGCTTTCAGACAGTTCTCACTGTGCTTCATCCAGTCGCTGTAGACCGGGATGTCTCTAAGTACTATCGGTGCTTCAGTTGAGAGCGCTTCGAGGACTACGATGCCTTCAGTTTCCTCGTAGCTTGGAAATAGAAACACGTCACAGGCCGAGTAAGGGCCAATAATCATCTCTTGAGGAACAAAACCAGGGAACTTCACATTGTCCGGGGGATTTCTCAGAAGCCGTCTTATCTTTGCGGGTAATAGACTGCTGATCTTAGCTCCAAACCAGAAGAAGGTAAGGTCTTTCCTTGCCTCCGCGATCTGACAGAAATCTATGACGCCCTTTCTCTCGAAGGGAAGGCCCACCGACACAACCAATGGTTTTCGAATTTCATTGTCTGACAGGAATTTCTCGGCCAAAGCCTTGTTTCTGCTGAACTTCTTGTTGTCAACACCGTTGGACACGGCTTTAATCGGCAGATTTATGCCGTAGTTCATTATGAGTTTCTTAGCATACTCAGTTGGGGAAATAAGAAAATCCGCCGATGAGTAAAGCTTTATCAACCTCTTTTTAAGCCAGGGAGCAATGACATTTGAAAGAGTGAACGAGTTTCTGAAATCCTCATAAGTCGTGTGAGTATGATAAATGACGGGAATATGAGCTTTCTTTGCTTTCTTGAGAACTCTCTCTGCTCCCGGTCCGATCGTGTTGATGTGAACGACATCAAAACGGTCTTCCTCATTCGTTGTGTACTCAACGCCAACCTTGTCAAGAGCAGACATCTGGTGTTTGAGAGCCATTCCCACGCCCGACTTGCTGAATAGCTTTTTGCCTTCGGAATAAAGCAGAACCTTCATCTCTACCTCCAGGAGAACTCCATGTTGATCGTTAGTGTAGCTTCGCCAAAGATGCTCATCTGCTAGAAGTGATTCTGTTACAGAAAGTAGTTTCGAAACCTGAATCGAAGAGATTTCTTTCCTATTCTCAGCCACTAAGAACCGCACATTGAGAAACTACTTCCAGAACGGCGAGACGCTCTTCAACGACTATTTTACCCCATCTTGATGCATTTAGCATATCCTTTGCATTCAGTACGGATAGGGTTTCCCTAACAGAACTGGCGTGTCTCCTCATTCGTCTTAACTATCCATATTTGTTTCTCGATTGAAGAAGCGAACCACACTTCACAAATAAGACACAGAAGATCTTCTGAAGCTTATTAGGCATGGAGTTTATGAACCTAGTCATTAAGGTATACTAATGCGTGTTGGAGACAGAGTATTATGGAGGCATAAGTTGTAGCAGTTGATGCCTTCGTAAGTCTTCGTTGATAATGTTGGGGGAATTCCTATGAAGTTTTTCATAACAGGAGAGAGAAATTCAGGAAAGAGTTATCTTGTAGAAAGAGTTAAGGCCTTGGCCAAGTTCACAGGGTTTGAGACACGCTTTGACGAGGATCTTGTTGACCTTTCCATTAGTTTTTTCAATGGCAATTCATTTCTCATAGGTTCTCGAGATAACGGGCGATTAAAGATGGTGGACGAAGGGTTCTCATCTGCTGTAAAACTTCTTGGAGCTATTGAGATTCCATCCGATCATCTCCTGATAATGGATGAGATAGGTTTTCTTGAGGAAGACTCCCCCGAGTTTCAGCAAGCGGTTGTCTCTGCCCTCAGAAGAGCGAGGCATTGCTTGTGTGTTCTTAGAAAGGGCGACTTCTCATTTATCGGTCACCTTAAGTCATCTATGGGAATAAGAAGTATAGAGCTAACTCCTGAGAATAGAGAGCAAGTATTCGGGAGAATCGCTAGAGAAATAGAAAGAGAGAGGGCGTTGCTGCCCTCTCCTGGAGGCGACGAAGGGATTTGAACCCTTGAGTAGAGATTTTGCAGACCTCCGCCTTTGACCCCTTGGCTACGTCGCCCAACGAGAATTATTCTAGCATGTAAATAGGATCATTTCAACAAAAGGGCCGCTATCGGCGGCCCTCGGGGTGGAAAATTCTTCAGGAGGGAGGTTGGCTCCCTGTTACTCGGGTCTGGAACCAACTTGCAACAGGACGCGGGGACATCCTTTGCAAATCAATGATATATCGTTGCTTACCCAAAACCAAATGCGAATTCATCCGACCTGAAACGAGCAAAGTGATTTAGCACTCTTTATCTACACTATGAACACCAATTTGAAAGTATGCTCTTTGCTCTTGCATCCGTAACATCCAAAAAAACTAGTAAGGGAGACAGAGTTCTTTCGAACATTCTCTGCTGAATGAACAGGCATGAATCACTTGCCGAAAACGAATTCTCTGAACCAAACGTAACTGGAAATACCGAAAGTGGGAATTCTGAACACCGGATATATGGGAATCGAACCATCGCCCGCCTGAAGGACATAATCGTCAAGATACTCGATCGTACCGTCCTTCGAGATCAGGTACATGCCGTTCGACAACGGGGTGCTGTAAAGCTCCACCGCCGATTTATCGGCTATCAGGTGCAACCAGGAGTATTCGTCAGGAGAGTCTGCAGAAGTGATTTCGTCGCCGGAATAAAGCCATATGAGCTCAACTTCCGGTTTTGCGGAGTATTCGTTCCATGCGACAAGTTCACTCAAAAGGCTTCTAAGTCTCTTCTCTTCTCTGCCGGTATCTTCGCAATCACCTGTAGCGCATGGAAATCCGCCGGTGAAGACTTCAAGCGGTGTCTTCGAAGTCACGACTACAATGATGGGATTTCCGAGATAATCGCTCATAGAGAAGGTCTCTCCAAATACGTCTCTGGCTTCGAACAGAGGTGCGATCGAACCCTTTTTCAACAGAGGCCTGTTCTGGGCATCTTCATCGACCTGCTCGAATGTGACTTTTCTGCCATCCCTGCTGATCTCGCTTACTCTGTAGTTCTTGTCGTTGATTCTTATGACGCTGGTCGCTTCGAAAAGCTCGTGATTCTTATGAACCATGTCTATGGTTCCATCTCTGTTCAGATCTATTCCGATGAAGACTTCGTCTATCTTATCGGCCAGGCCATCGGGCGCGGTAGGAAACAGGGCGATTTCGATCAGCTCTCCGTCGACTTCCAGCAAACCTTCTCTTCTACTCATGAGCAAGTAGTCGACTTCGACGCCTTCCTTTTTTGGAAGGATCGCGTGAATTTCAAGATCCTGGGTCATGTAAGATGAATTCCCGTTGGAAAGATATTCTACCCTTAACTGTTGACTGAATTTATAGGCGCGGCTTTCATTTATAACGGTCCCTCTATATTGTCCCTTTATAGGAATGTTGTTTAGGAAACAGCCGTCGTAATCGCTGTCGATCCAGAGGATCGGAGGCTCGACGTTCATGATTGCTATGTTGACAGTTGAATCCCCGATTCTGATCTGTCCATAGAAAATACGCTCATCTGCGAGTGCGCTGACTCCTTCCGGTGGATAAATACTCATTTCGACATCGCTTCCGCTCGCGATGTATGTCCAGCCCATCCGTTCCGTGAGGTAACCGGACAGAGTCCCGGCAAGAAGCATCGCCGACGAAATCAACGAAACGACAAGCAATATCGCTACCTTTTTAGCCATACGAATCACCTCCTCAATTCATATGTCAAAGATCGGAGCAAAAACAACTTTCACTCACAGCTTCGGCTTCAAAGTCATCTTCGATTTGGAAGAAATAGAACATTATTGTGCATTTGTTGCAGCTGGCTACGCCAAATCCTTCGCAGTCAACATCCACGTACTCCCAGCTCCACGGACTTGCGTCAATCGAGTATCTCATTCTCCGTAAGCGCTTGCATATACACTCAAAGGGTTGTTGTTTGCGTCGTAATGACGTGCTTCTGTAGAAATACAGCAATATACTGCGTAGGGTACAAGTCTCGTATTAATTATCAACTCTTTGCTGTAGGAAAACTCTGAATACCAGAAACAATCGCATTCATACAAATAGCAACCTGGGTCCTCTACTCCTGTAATCGCACGCCAGTTAGTCCAAATGTCAAAACCGACAGGAATACGAAAGAAGAATCAAAAAACACCACTTCAACATCGGAGTTCCCTACTTTCTATGTAGTTACGATACTGAAATAATATCATTATATATGTCATATAGAAAAATAGTAATTAAGTAAATTAGATATGATAAGCACTAAGTATTCGCGAATAGCCCTCCTGTGTTACCTAAATCGCAGATTGTCACAGTAATATGCAAAATTATTACGATAATTACGCGATAGAATGTATCTTACGTGGTATGTGTACGAATGGAGTCATAAAAAACATATTAAACGATTCGTAGTCTTTCCAGGATTTGGTGAACAATTCCCGACGATAATTTTCTCTTCCATATCCCGATTTGCTTGCGGGTGTTTCATATCGAATCGCTTCATTTCCCCGTAGTTATTGCTTGGCCTTCTCAATTAACAGCAATATCATCACGGCATATCGGGCTATTGACAGAAAGATGCGAGTAATGTAAAATCTTATCTGTTCGGGGACGTGGTGAAGTTTGGTTATCATGCCGGTCTGTCACACCGGTGGCCGCGAGTTCAAGTCTCGTCGTCCCCGCCAGTGAGAGTCCTTAGGGGCTCTCTTCTTTTTTAGGGTGTATCTCTCAAGATGCATGTTTCATAATAGTCCAGCAACCCGCAAGATCTTCCAATCAATATCTGCTTAACTTCTTTCAGGCTGCGTGCGGTTAGAATATATTCAGGGCAGTAACTTCAAGACTATCACCGGATTTTTGGTCAAACTGATCTTAGCACGCGATGCCGGTTTCGCATTTGAAATTTCGGGAAGCCGATGAGAGAATGAACTTGCGATTCTAATCTGAGGGGACTTGTACTCAATTCTGTTTTTCTATAATGATGGTTTGATTTTTTTGGAGGTGCTGGTAATTGCCGGCTTGTGTGAGGGTTCTGGGAATTGATCCGGGTTTTGGTACTGTTGGATACGGTATTGTCGAGATGAGATCTTCAAGGATCGAGCTTGTATCTTATGGGGCGATCAGGACCGAGCCTAATGAACCTATCCCTGACAGACTACTGAAGATCCACGATCAACTGGAAGTCCTGCTTCAGGAATACGGACCCGATGAATCTGCAGTCGAGGAGCTATTCTTCTTCAGGAATGTCACGACTGCAATACAGGTTAGTGAAGCGAGAGGCGTTATTCTCCTCGCTATGAGAAGACATGAAGTTCCCATATTCGAATACACTCCTCACCAGGTGAAACTTGCTGTCACAGGTTATGGCAGAGCGGAAAAGGGACAGGTACAAAGAACTCTGAAGGCCTTTTTGCGGATGAAGGAAAACCCAAAGCCCGACGACGCCGCTGACGCCTTAGCTGTTGCATGGTGCCACCTTGCGGCGAGGAAGTTTCCCGGAGGTGTTCGAAAGGCATGAAACTTTGTATGAAGAATCTTAAGCTCCCTATTTCGAGACTTCTTTCAAGAGTGTTGAAGTCCGATCCAGCCTTTGACTGTGGGGGTATTGAAATATCTGGAATAACTATTGACTGTGCATCAAGAGAGGTCTCGATCGATTTCTCTTGCGAGGTAAACGAAGACGTGAGACATTATCTAGAATCTACCTTTCGTGAAGAAGCGATGCGACTTCTCGGTTCTTCTGTTAGGCTTTCATTTGAACCTGGAGATTTTGAGACCGCAGGTGCAGAGAAAGAAGTTTCGAGGATAACTGAAGAGCAGTTCAGAGAGATACTCAAACTCACCAACGGCGCATCTTCATACCTTGCTTCTTCCGAAATGGTGTTCGAGAAGAATAGAATTCTGATCACTGTTCACGATCAGTTTTCATTTCAGAGAATCAGTTCAAAAAAGCACGATTTAAGAAAAGCGATCGAAAAGGTATGCGAGAGAACCATACCATTTGATATAGTTCTAGATATCCGTGAGGACGAGGAGCTGACCGTTGACGAAGATTCCTCATATCCCGAAGTTGAAAGAGAGAGCAAGGTCTCTTCCGGTGAGGCTGATTTGGTTCTGATAGGAAGAGAAATAAGAGCTGTCTCAAAGAAAATGAAAGAGGTTCTTGGAAACGAGACCGATGTAGTGGTCAGTGGTAAGACCTTTGGACTGGAGTCGAGAAACGGAAAGCTCTTCATTCTTACGTTCAACATAACTGATTACACGGATTCTCTTACTGTAAAACTTATCGGTGAAAATGCTCGTTCCCTCTCCGAAAAGCTCCGCGAAGGCGATGAGCTTACCATAAGAGGGAAGATGGAAACCGATACGTGGATTAAAGACGAGGTTCTGATTCCCAGAGATATCAACAGAACGACTCTTTCAAGGCGTGTTGACAATGCTCCCGAAAAGCGTGTGGAATTGCATCTGCATACCAAGATGAGTGCTTTGGACTCAGTTGTTGACGTCAAAGAGCTAGTGAACACTTTCAGAGAGTGGGGACATGACGCGGCTGCCGTGACTGATCATGGGGTAGTTCAGTCAGTGCCGGAGTTCTACTTTGCAGCTAAGAAGAATGGAATCAAGCCTATTTTCGGTATGGAAGGTTACATGATAAACGATTCAGAGCAAATAACGATGAACATAGACGAAGACACCTCATCTCTAGATGAAGCTTTGTTCGTTGTCTTTGATCTCGAGACGACGGGTCTCAACCCAAAGGAAGATGAGATAATTGAGATCGGTGCGGTAAAGATGAGAGGCGGCGAAGTCATTGAGACATACTCATCTTTTATTAAGCCTGAAAGAGAACTCTCGTCTCTGATCTCTAGTTTGACGGGAATAACTGAAGACATGCTTTCCGATGCTCGTTCGATCAAAGAAGTGCTCCCCGAATTTGTAAAGTTCACTGAGGGAAGCATACTTGTTGCTCACAACTCCTCCTTTGACTACGGCTTCGTCCGCAACTCTGTTAAGAAACATTTCGGAGGAGATTGGGAGATGCCATGCGTCGATACGCTTGCCCTTGCAAAAAGCTTATTCAAATCCAAGAGCTATTCACTAGATAACGTTGTGAAGCGCCTCAAACTTGGACATTTTGATCATCACAGGGCTTACGAGGACGCAAAGGTTACCGCCGAAGTCCTGAAGAAGTTCATTCAGCTGGCGGAAAAGAGAGGGATTCAGAGCGTTGGCGAGCTTGAAAAACTGAGAAAGAACCAAAATCTCGACTCTCTTAAGCCGGTTCATGTAAGTATGTTGGCCAAGAACAAGAAGGGTCTCGAAAATCTATACAGGTTGGTAACAGCCTCTCACACGAAGTACTTCTATATGAAGCCGAGGATTCCCAAGAGCCTATTAACTGATTTCAGAGATGGGCTTCTGATAGGTAGCGCTTGTGTCTCGGGTGAACTATCCAAAGCATTTATCGGTGGCGCTAGTACCGAAGAGCTGGAGGAAATTGCGAAATTCTACGACTATATTGAGGTTATGCCACTAGACAATATTGACACTAGCGAGGGCGAGACCAATATGTCGAGAGACACATTGACCAAGATGTACCGTGAGTTCTACAGAGTTGGCAAGAGACTGAACATTCCTGTAGTTATGACTGGGGATGTGCACTTTATAAATCCACATGATGACATTTATAGAGCCGCAATAAATGCTGCTCAGGATTACGATAACTTTCAGAACCAACCATCGTTGTATCTCCATACAACGGAGGAGATGATGAACAAAGCAGTCGATATTTTCGAAGACAAGGCTATTGCAAAGGAAGTGGTTATCGATAATTCAAGGTATATTTCCTCAATGATCGAGGAGGTGACTCCGATTGAGGGGAAGCTACACCCTCCAGTAATAGAAGGCGCAGAAGAAGAAGTAAGGAGAATGGCTCTTGAGAATGCCGAACGGTTGTATGGAAATCCTCTGCCGGAAATCGTCGAAAAGAGGCTCAGTCGTGAGCTTGACGCAATAATCGGTCATGGCTACGCGGTCTTGTATCTCATCGCTCAGAAAATGGTCGCAAAGTCCAATGAGGAAGGTTACGTGGTCGGTTCAAGGGGTTCAGTAGGAAGCTCCCTGGTGGCCAATGTAATCGGAATAACTGAGGTAAATCCGCTTCCACCACATTATCTCTGTTCCGAATGTGGCAAGTCGATCTTTCCTGAAACCGATCTCGAATCCGGTTATGATCTTCCTAGAATGGAATGCCCGGGTTGCGGGAATGAGATGGCAAAGAATGGCCAGAGCATTCCTTTTGAGACCTTCCTGGGATTTGAGGGGGACAAAGTGCCAGATATAGACCTGAACTTCTCTGGAGAGTACCAGGAACGGGCCCACGCCTTTATAGAAGAACTGTTTGGCAGAGACCATGTATTCAGAGCAGGAACGATCTCTACTCTAGCTGAAAGAACGGCCTTTGGGTTCGTAAGGGCCTATTCTGAAAAGAGCGGTAGAACGCTTAGAAGGGCTGAACAGGAGCGAATTGCGCGTGGCATCGTAGGAGTAAAAAGAACAACTGGTCAGCATCCCGGTGGTCTTATGATCGTGCCGAAAGACATGGACGTTCATACTTTCACACCGGTTCAGCACCCCGCAAACGATACAAAGAGTTCAACGCTGACAACTCACTTCGCATATGAGGTAATTCATGATGATCTGGTTAAGATAGACGCTCTAGGCCATGACGATCCTACGTTTATCAGGATGCTGAAGGACATAACTGGAGTTGATCCAGAAAGCATTCCAATGGATGATACTGAGACTCTGGCGATCTTCTCTTCACTAAAACCTCTGGGAGTGAAATACCACGAGCTTGGAACCGACATGGGCACCCTGGGAATCCCCGAGTTCGGCACGACTTTTGTTCGGAGCATGCTTGCAGATACAAGACCCTCAAGTTTCGGCGAACTGGTAAGAATATCGGGTCTTTCCCATGGAACTGATGTGTGGTTGAATAACGCTAAGGACATCATTACTTCGAAACAAGCCTCACTTTCTCATGTTATAGCCTGTCGCGACGATATAATGAACTACCTGATTGCTAAGGGAATGGATCCAAAGGAGGCCTTCAAGATCATGGAAAAGGTCAGAAAGGGAAAGGGTCTCAACAGGGACGATGAAGATAAAGTGAGATCAAGTGGCGCTCCCGAATGGTTCATCAACTCATGCAAGAAGATCAAGTATCTCTTTCCAAGAGCCCATGCCGCTGCATATGTTAGCATGGGATACAGAGTGGCGTATTTCAAAGTACACTATCCCCTCGCCTTCTACAGCACCTATTTTTCAATTAAGGGTGGAGAGTTCGACATAGATATTTGTACATCGGACGTCAATACGATCAAGAAAGAGATTATCAGACTTAGAGGTGATCAAGAAAGGAACGTCAAAGACAGGGCAAAAGAGACTCTCCTGGAGGTAGTGATGGAAATGTTACTCAGGGGATTTGGCTTCTTGAACGTCGACTTGATGAAATCGCATCCAACGAGATTCTTGATTGAAGGGAGATCGCTCAGAATACCTTTCAATAGGCTCCAAAACATGGGAGACAAGGCGGCGAGGTCTATTGAGCAGGAGAGAGAAAAAAGAGTATTCTCTTCAGTGGAGGATCTGATAAGAAGAACTGCTCTGAACAAGACCAGCGTTGAAATGCTCAGAAAGCACGGCGCTCTGAAGGGTCTTGCCGAGAAAGAACAGATCAGGCTGTTCTGAGGGAAGAAATGAATTTCCAGTTGGCTTCTTCCGATTTTGCAAAGTTGATCGATCTCTTTGGAAGAGTTTCGGGGTCCGTTGAGCCTTCTTTCCGCTATTTCCAGATCTATTACAGGAGGGGATTGAAGTTCTTCGCGACCGATGGTTGTATGAAGCTTGAGTTTTCTTCCGGGCTTCCAATCACGCCTTTCACCGGAGTATTCTCGATACCGATTGACTACGCCAGGGTTCTCAAGAGCTCTGACGAGGAGTCAAACATAATCTTCTCCTCAGACGGAGACAACATTGAAATCAGAACAGATTCAGAAGTGCTCACATTGCAGAAGGCTCGAGGCGAGAACATTCCTTCGATGGAGAGGAAGTTCGAGTACTCCTCTCGCTTTCTTTTGAAGGAATTCAACGAATCTCTGGATTTCATATCTGCAGCTTCACAGGAAGGAGATACTATCGAGATTTTTTCCAAAGGAAGTGAAACTGTACTCGCTGCTTCTGCAGGTAGAGCAATCCTTCTCTCAATGCTTAGAAACGAACCAAGAACAGACTTTCATTTTTCTTTACAGTACGTGACCACAAGGCATCTTGTTAAGTCTTTGGAGTTGTTGTCGACGAAAGAGCTCGATGCGGGTACAGGTATTTCCGAGCTCGGATTAAAGGCGGGACCTCTGCTTTTCTCCATATGCACCGACGAGACTGGTTTTCCCGTACCGCCTGCGTTTCTTTTCAAAGAAGTCGAAGGAGGAGTCGGGGTACAGAAGAGGGCTCTTCTGTCGGCTTTGAGAAAGATTGTCAGACTTTCCAAACAAGGCTTCTCCATTCTGATGATCTCAGATAAGAAAAGGATCAGATTCTTTCTGAAAGCAGGAAGTCTTCGATATGAGTGTGAGATCGGGAAATTTGACGGTGAGGAGTTTGCCGTTCAAGTCGACCCCAGGAAGCTCCAGTCTGTTCTTTCGAGAATGAGTAACTCTACGATTTACCTTTTGATAAGAGACGATTACCTTCTAATGGTTGACAAGAAGAGCAGGATGCATCTGTTTGTTCCCGTCATAAAGTGATGAGCAGAGTTCTCATCTGGTAGTATATAACTGTGCAATAATCTTCGAGGGTCTTGGAAGAAGTGGGCGGAGAAGATTTCTAGTTGGAGCTGAAGTCCTATGAGAGTTATCGAGGCGAGAGGGATAGAAAAGTCATACGGAGGAAAGAAAGTTCTTAAAGCCGTCGATTTAGATCTAGATAGTGGTCAGCTTACAGTTTTAGGCGGACTGAACGGTTCTGGGAAGTCGACGATCATTAAGATTCTTAGTGGTGACATAAGCCCGGATAATGGTGAGATTGTTTTCGATGGGAAGCGGGTTGAGCTGCGGTCTATAGTCGATGCCAGACACATCGGTATTAGTGCAGTATATCAGGAATACATGCTTGTTCCAGACCTCACGATTGCAGAGAACATCTTCCTCGGAAGTGGAAAGTTTTCAATCAGCAGAAAGAAAATGAATCAAGAGAGTTCTAGACTACTTAAGGAAGTCGGCCTGGAGTATGAACCTTCTGCAAAAGTCTCATCACTTTCAGCAGATGACCAATCCTTGCTTGAGTTTGCGATTGCAGCTTTCTCAGAACCAAGGGTCTTATTGATTGACGATCTCTTCTCCGTGCTGAACAGCCCGTACAAGGAAAGACTGCTCAAAATGATAAACGATGTCAAGAATAGGGGAGCATCGGTCCTTGTTGCAACCCCAGATCCCGAAATAATGCAGAAGGCGGATAGACTGTTTTTCATAGAGAATTCGACAGTTGTAGATCTCCCGGTTCCGCTCGACAGAGGGGAGATACTTCGGAGAATCGGGGCTTCAAACGATCGCTCGATTCCTCCTTTTGAAGGAGAACCCCTGATCGAAATCGGGAATGTCGCTGGTACTGGTAAGGATCTGGAAATCAGTAGGGGCGAGCTCATCCATGTTTTTTGTGGTAGCTCTGAGATTATTAGGGAACTCACCCGGGCAATTACGCGGCAGGATCCGTTTTCTGAAAATGCGGTTCCGATATTCAGGGAGGCCAAGAGCTTCTTTGAAAGATTTGGTTCCAGAGGACCTTCTTCAGATGCAGAGAAGTATTTCTCAGCAACCTTGAAGAACAGCGGACTCGTTTCTCAAGTAATGCTGAAGAAAGCACGCAGCTTCATATCGACCAAAAAGCTTAGAAGAAGCTACATTCTAAACAAAGAGAGTGTAGTGTCCGTGAAGAGCTTTCTTGCAGGTCTTGAAGAGATAGACGGCTTTGCCGGAATCGTAAGTGATGAGGACGTTAAGCTCTCCCATTTGAGGTTTGAGGCCTGTGATCTCTACGTATTTGTCAGACCTCTGCTTGGCCTGGATCCGGTTTCAATTGATGCTCTTGTCAGAGTTCTGCGGGACATTTCCGTGAATTCTAAAGCGGCGCTTGTGCTAACCGATGAGATGGAAAGCCTGAGTTTCTGTACTAGGGGTATGATAGTATGCAGATGAACCCCGATTTCTCATACGAGAAGAAGAAGATAGAGTTTTCCAGTGGTTATATATTCAAAGGCAAACACTATCGTTGTTCTATCATAAAGTATCCTTCTCTGTACAAGAACTGCACGAAGGGAACCGAAAACGTCGAGGTATATCATTTTTCCCCAAGAGAACGTGCCGTTGGCTCGATACTGATACTTCACGGCTTGGGCACTGTCAATATCCCATTCCTCTTCTGGATGGGAAGCCATTTGGCAAGTGCCGGTCTGCAAGCCTCCGTGATGATACTTCCGGGAAATTATACGAGAACGGCAAGTGGTTCTACCAGCGGAAAGGACTTCTTTTCGCCAGATCTAAGAAGGTTGACGCTATTCTGGGAACAGGCCGTCGTGGATACTATGACAACCATCGACTTGCTCCAGCAAGAAAATATCTGGTGGGACAACAACTGTCTATTTGGATATTGTCTTGGAGGTATGGTCTCCACAATAGTAAGTGCAATTGACAAAAGAATTAACAACTTGATTCTAATGACTGTCGGCGGCAACATCGCCAGGATTATGTGGCAGTCCCCCGTGCTGAAATCTGTTCGCCGGTCGCTGAGAAGCGGTTCGGGTGAAGAAGGGTATTTGAACGATGAGAAGAGACTGAACGCGAGATTCGAAGAAGACTCTCTGGCAGTCAAGAAAATGAAGAGTGCCTCCGAGCTGCTAGAATCCGACCTCCACCCCCTGTTCAAGATAGATCCTATTGCATATGCTCGGTTCAACGACAGCAATAAGGTGACCATGATCGAGGCGCTTTTTGACAAGACTCTTCCGATACAGACGAGAAAACAGTTGTGGGAGGCCTTCGACCGACCGAAAAGATATATAGTGCCTACTGGGCATGTTTCCTGGTTCCCTCTTGAGTACGCTTTGGGTAAGTACATTCTTAAGAAACTGGGGATAAAAGAGGCAAGAAGAAAGCTGAGACTTCTGGAGAGCACAAAACCTACTGAATGATCGCGAGCCGCAGAAAGTGCTTTCAACTGTTTTATAGCCGATCCATATACAGAGTAGAAAGCCGACGTAGTGGTTAGGGCGGAGGAGACAAGAAGATCCTTTAGCGCTGGGCCCGCTTCAGATGAAAGCTCTTGGTTGTTCAGAAAATTGAATGATCTGTCACCTTGTCTAGGAACGAAGAAAAGATTCTCGCTCCAAAACGAAGAATCTCTTTTCTTACTGCACACCCGTACCCGCGACCTCGAGCCTACGAGGCTTATCGAGAACTAACCTCGCTCAAATGAACGACGTTATACGTTCAAGAAACTGACGAAGGAATCAACCAGCCCTGGATCGAACTGCTTCCCAGCACATCTGCGCAGCTCTTCTATTGCCTCTTCAGAGGATACCGGGTGCTTGTACGGCCTTCCGCTTGTCATAACGTCGTAAGCGTCTATTATTGACATCATTCTTGCCAGAAGCGGAATTGATTCGCCAACCAGTCCTCGGGGATACCCTGAGCCGTCCCACCATTCATGATGACTTAAGATCTCATCCGCGATTCCCACCAGCTCTGGCGAAGAGAGGGCTATTCTAAATCCGGCTTCGGGATGGGACTTGATTTTCTTCCATTCTTCAGAGGTCAGACTGCCCGCTTTAGTTAGTATCTCCTCAGGAACTGCTATCTTTCCAATATCGTGCAGAGCACCAAGGAGCAGAAGATTATCGAGTTCGGCTTCAGACAATCCGATGAACTTCCCGAAATCCCTGCTGAGAGTCTTGACCCTTTCCGTATGTTCTTCCGTCTCATAACTCTTGTTAAGCAAACTCTTCTCTAGCACCTGGACCGTTCTGCTTCTCATGGATATGTTGTTCAGGAGTTTGTCTCTATACATTCTTTCTTCAGCGGAGATAAGAGCTTCGCGAAAATCCTGATCAGCATCGAATTTCGTTCCGATTCCAAAGGAGACGCTTATAGGAAGACTGAAGCCCGTTATCCGATTCAAGGCTTTCCTGATTCTGCCAACAAGAGATTCTGCAGACTGCGTATCTGTTTGAGGAAGCAGCATTATAAACTCATCTCCTCCCCATCTGGCGATTATGTCGTCGGATCTCATGGAGGATTTCAGGCAGTCTGCAACAGTCTTCAGTAGTCTATCACCTTCTAGATGACCGAAGGCATCGTTTACGATTTTCAGTCCGTTCACATCTCCCATCACGATGCTTATAGGCATTTGCCGTTGTACATTGAGTCTCTCGACCTCCTCTTCGAAGAATGATCTGTTGTATAAGGAGGTAAGTGGGTCATGGAAGGTGACATAGTGAATCTCCTTATCTGAACGAATTCTATAGATCGCTTCAACTGCATGAGCCATAAGAATCTCGACTAGCTTTACCTCTTCCTGTTTCATTGGAGAGTCATGGTACGAGACGAGAACTCCTATACTCTTCATCGGGACCGCCAAGATCGATTGCTCGCAGTCGGTTATGACTTTGCAGAGTGAACTGTTACTTATAAAGGTAGTATTCCCGTTTTCTATAGAGTCTCTCAAAATGCCGCTCCTGAATAGGTAGCCCTGCATCGATGCCACCTCGCCCTTCGTCTCAAGGGTGACGATTTCCTGATTGTAGAGGAGATAGAGACCGAACATTTCCATCCCGAGGATATTGGCCGACGCATCAATGATCGAGTGGAAGATCGTGTCCTCTTCGTTTGATTTCTCCATCTTCAAAGCGATATCGTGAAGCTTAGAGACCTTCTCCTTTGTTCTTTCCAGCTCGTCTTTCACAAGTTTTTCATCGGTGATATCTCTTACCGCTCCTCGGATGCCTCTTACTCTGGAGGAATCTTTCGAGTAACTTGGCTTCGAGTACTCGCTCACCCATCTAAGCGCGCCGTCTTTCCTTACAATACGATATTCAATTCTCTCTTCATTTCCAGATCTCACGCTTTCAAAATGCCCTTTGTAGCAATCAAGGTCCTCAGGATGAATAACTGATTCCCAGTCCAGTTCTTGAAGGTCGGGTGAATCAAGACTGTGCCCGCTTATCCTTTCAAAGGCTTCGCTTCTCCAGACTTCGTGGTCTTCCCCGTCATTTGAGAAGTCAATTTCGTAGTAGTAATCTGAGATAGTCTCTGACATTGATTTATATCTCTGTACAGATAGGGAGAGCTGAGTCTCAACTGATTTTTCTTCCGCGAGTTTCGCGCTCAAAAATGCCGTCTTCTCTCTTACCTCTTTCCTCAAAGTCCTGTTCCACAGATACTTTCCGCCCAACACCAAGAGCATGATCAGAGCAGCGGGAAGGGCGAATAAAAGGAAACTCTGCCACGGACTGTTACTTGCATTTGCATCAATGGCTCCAAACCATTTGTTGTAAATCTGTCGGTATTCTCCTGTCGAAGAAATTATCGCCAAACCTTCGTTAAGTAAAGACAATAACTCTACATCTCCTTCTTTCACTGCGAAGCAGTATTCTAGCCTTACAAAAGGATCCTCTGACACCAAGATATTCTTTAGAGAAAGTTCCTTAATCAAATACAAACCCTGTATCTTACCGAGTAGTACTGCATCGACCTGTCCCTCATTGAGCATCCGGAGTGCAATTTCGGGATACTCGACTCTCACGATCTCACTTCCAGCTACCTCACTAGAGACAAGCTCGTCCATTAAGTCGCCCTTCTGAACGGCAACTCTCAGTTCTCTAAGATCATTGAGAGAAGAATATCTGCCAGTCTTCCTATTAGAGAAAATAGAGCCATGAAGTATTATGTGCGGATTAGAGAAATCGACAAGTATATCTCTCTCTTCCGAGTAGCACATTCCAAGCAGACCGTCAATTTTGCCGTCCTCCAGAGCGGCTCTTGCGCTCGTCCAGACTCTTAGCTCTATCTCAACGTCAAAATCGAGAGCACTAGATATTGCCCTAAGGACATCGATGTTGAATCCCACCGGAGCTCCGCGGTCATTAGCATATTCAAAAGGTGGATAATCGGTGTCTCCACCAAATTTGTACCTTACTTCAGCAAAGAGGGTAAGAAACAAAAGAATGAAAAAGACGGTTGACAATGATCTTCTCATAGTACTCCCCCGGAAGAAAATAGCCTTCCTCAAGACCAACTATAACATTGCAAAACTGAAAACAAACTCAGATTACAGATAGTTTCTTGAAGGTAGTCGATCATTCGAGCGCACGATATTCCGATCAATTTTGTATATAATTGGGTAGAGGTGATATCATGAGTAGAACTCGTGGAACCATAGATATAGCGCTGATTATTGGAGCAATCGCTATTACTGCAATCGGAATTCTCGCTTATTTATTTCCTACAACCAAAGTACCCGACCCTGGTGGAAAGTACGAAGTCGGACTTAAGATAATTGAGTTGAGCGATGAAACAAGACTCGATCCATTCTCGGATGCAAAAATGTCCAGAAGATTGATAATAGACATCTGGTATCCCTCCGACGATACCTCGGGAAGCAGAAGAAGCCCGTGGTTCAGGAATCACTCGGTTTTTGTGAACAGCCTTGCTGAAAATTACGATCTTCCTCCCATATTGTTTCAACACTTGCGTGCCGTTAAGACCAATTCCTTCTTAGATGCCGTACCTTCTGCTGATGCCAGGAATCTACCAGCGGTGATTCTCTCGCCGGGAACTCCGGCTATCGTACCGCTGTATTTTGCTTTTGCTGAGTATTTGGCGAGCAGAGGTATAGTCGTGATTGGGATTGAGCATCCATACGGAGCATCCGTTGTTGAATTTTCCGATGGTACCCAGTTCCATTTCAATAGAGACAGAGTCATGGAACTCCCCGGAGCCGAGACATTTGAGGAGGGAGTAAGACTTTCGATGAAACTTATGGCAGAGGACTTATCGTTTGTTATCGATAAGCTCGTCGAACTGAACAAAAGCAACCATGTTCTGGCCGGCGTCTTTGATACCGAAAGAGTGATTGCTTTTGGTCATTCAGGTGGGGGAGGAGTTGTTCATTTTGCTTCTCTTTACGATGAAAGAATAAAAGCTCTGTTGACTTTTGATCCCGCACTTTTTGTTATGAACGAGCGGGAGATAAGCAAAGGTATAAAAATACCAGCGTTGATCATGGAGACCGATAAGTGGAAGGAACGCGAGGAATCAGGAAGAATAGCCGATTTGATTAACTCAAGCAGCGTTCCGCCTTATCATATAATAATCCCTGATGCTAAGCATCCCGATTTTGCGATGCTTGATCAAATCTCACCCCTTGCTAACTTCTTGGATTTTACGGGTGTCTTCATGAAGGATGGCGGAGAGTACTATCTATACAGTGTGATACATGGCTTCATTGATTATGTGTTTGGAAATAGAAGTAAAGAGGAGTTCTATTCTGATCTTCTGCAAAGGGAAGATGTTGAATTGTTCGAGGGTGTAGATGAAATCCTCAAGCGCTAGACTTGTCTTAGGCATTTAGAAATCGACGTATGAAATCATACAGAGTCGGTGAGCACTAACGGCGACGGTAATTTGCTCAAGCCCAAAAATAACTGACGGGTGCTAAGACTTCTTCTGACAGGATTTGGTTAGGCGACGATAATTCTGCAATAAATGAACTGTCGCATTATATGTCTAGCAGTAGTCCGTCGTGTGCTACTACAACCTTATAGCGGTTGTAGAACTCTTCAAGTTCCTTCTTGGGCGGGTTTGGATAGTGTGAAAAGTGATGGGCGACTACCAGAGTGTTGTCATCTATAATTCTAAACTCCCTCATTCTGTTCTTTGTGGAGATTACTTGCTCAGCAGTATGGTGATATGGAAAGAGCACTTCTTTCATGAATCCCAAAGTCGAATCAACAACTGCAATATCTATCGGACTATCAATTAGGTCTTTAAGACGGCCGAATGAAGAGTCTTCGATTGGGCCGGTATCGGTCGCATAAAGGAATGATTTCCCACCTTTCTTGAGCAGAAATATAAACGGTTGCTCGTCTTCTTTAACTTTGTGTACTGCAGGCACAGGGATTACGGTACAATCGTTAACCTCGATTTCTTCATAAGGTTCCGCCTGGAGAAGGACGGTTTTCTCCGGGTCAAAGTAGACTGAATTGGAAATGAGAGAGAGGACGGTAGAATTGGCGAGAACGCTCATTCGAGGAAGTCTGTCATAAGAGGCATTGTATCTGTTCATTCTATAGCCGAAGTTTGGAAGGTACAGATGATCTGAGTGGGAGTGGGTTATTAAGAGAGTTTTTACATCAAAAAGAGAAACCTCTGCCTTCTGAGCCCCAGACATGATATTCGGCCCGAAATCGATGAGCAGATCGTCGTCAACATATACGGAAGCCGTAAGCCTGAAGCTTTCATTTCCTGCCAGCCTCGCCTTTCTGCAGTTTTCACAGTCGCAGAAGACATTTGGATGGCCCTCGTAAGCTGCGGTGCCAAGAAACAGGACTCTCATTTCTCCTCCTCTACAGCGGTACTTTGTGTCCTAAGATGGGATTGCTTTACTACGACAGATAATGAAGCTCAATCTATTCACTTTCTTCCCGAGTCTGTTGAGGATTATCCCCCAATTCTTCATTAATATGGATGCAGATAACTAGTTTTCCTTTGCCAGTGAGTATTGGATAGCTCTGTCAGTGTATTCTATTCTCTTATCGAGCTCATCCACGTAGATGCGGTCGCTTCACTGTTTCCAATCACATCGTTAGCATCGTCAGGATAGGCCCAGTTCCGTGTAGAGGTTCATCGCCTTCAAAGAGCATTCCATAGAAACTCTGTACTCTCTAAGAATCCCATCGACCGATCTTTCGTCTTTCATTGTGCATCTCCCGGATGCAAGCCTTACTGATATTGGATTTTGTTCTTGCCCATTCTCTTTGCCTCGTACATCAATCTGTCTGTCTTCAGCAATAACTCACGAGAGCGTTCCTGGTTCCACTCGGCAACACCGGCACTAAAGGTTATCTTCAATTCTTCTGATGTGTTCACTGACTCAAGTATTCTGGTTGCCGTAGATAAGGCCCCTTCGAGACCGGTTGAAGGCAGCAAGATGACAAATTCCTCTCCGCCGTATCTGAAAACATAGTCGACACTCCTTGTTTTGGAAGCGATAAGTGAAGAAAAGGCCTCAAGTATCTCGTCTCCCTTCTGATGCCCGAAAGTGTCATTGAATTGCTTGAAATCGTCAATGTCAATCATTATTACGGAGAGACTCCCGCCGTACATTTTTGCTCTATTGATTTCGTATTCAAGTACTTCAAACATCTTCTTCTGGTTCATAAGACCGGTCAACGGATCTGTCTCGGTTCTCTCCTTCAAAAGTCGATTTGCCAATTCCGGTTGGTTTTGCACCTCTACTAGTTCTTTGTTCTTCGCAATCATTAACCTGTTAGCTTCGTCAATTTCATGGTTCTTCTCCGTCATCTCCTCTATTTCCTTGAGCTTCTGTACGGTAGCAAAGGTCGCTCCCAGCTTTGCAATCACTCTGGCTTCTTCTTCCCTGAATACCTCGGAATTTAGTCTTGCTATCTCCCTGTATTTTTCCAAAGCTCCATCAACATCTCCCTTTGCCTCCTGGATTTTGGAGATGGCCTTTAGCCTGTGAAGGATGTCCGATTTGTTTCCCTTCGATCTGTGATATTCGAGTGAATGTTCAAGGGCTTCCAGAGCAGAGTCTAGATCTCCCGTCGCCTCGTAATACTCTGCTTCGTAGCGGCATATATCTGCAAGAGAGTAATCATCGCAGTTTTCACTTGCTATCTTACGGGCCTTCCTTAGGAGATCAATTGCTTCGCTCTTTCTTCCGGTATAAAGGAAGATGTCGGCAAGATTCATATAGCTGGAGGGGAGATCTCCCTTAAGAGAGTTCTTCTCCTTGATTTCAATTGCCTTTTGGATAAACGGCACACCTGAACCGTCCTCCGTGATGTTTTCAATAGCAATTCCCTTGTTATTTAGATACTTGGCAAGTGATAGCTCGTCGTTATTCTTTTTGGCAAGGCAAACCGCCTTCTCAGAATATTCTACTGATGTCTCGAAATCTCCCATTTTCAAGTAGACACCGGAGATGTTGTTGTAGACCATCGACAGTAACTTTTCTTCTCCCAATTCATTGAAGATAGCAATTGCATCGGAAGCATATTCAAGAGCCTTTGAAAACTCACCTGATTGACAACTGATTCTAATCATACCATTGTATGCAAGACCCATCTCGCGACTGGTTACTCCTCTAAATTTCTCCAGTTCCCTGCTTACGGTCTCAAAGGCGATGAGAGTCTCTCCCGAGCTTGTCAAAGCTTGCTGGAACTTCCTGAGAAGCGCCAGTCTTTCCTCAACGGCTAACTCATTTCTCGAAAGATACTCCTCGTAATAATCAGTGTAGCTCTTCTCGTGATCTTTCTGACTCATTTCATCCACCTTTCTCAAATAGCTGCTTCACTTATCTCAAGCCTGTCTTTTCCTTTTGCTTTTGCCTCATAGAGCAATTTGTCCACAATGGAAATGAATTCGTCCGAGGACTCCCCTTTCCACTGCCTTGCACCCGCACTGAAATAGACCTCAATATCAAGCTTCTCCTGAAGGGATCTCTTCATTCTCGAGTAGAATTCCGATGCCTTTTCCACATCTGCGCAAGGTAGGAGGATTAGGAACTCTTCGCCTCCGTATCTGAAGGCAAAGTCGTTCTTTCTGATAGATGACCTTATAGATTCTCCGATGTCGGCAAGAAGTTCATCGCCTTTCAAATGGCCGAAAGAATCATTAACGGACTTGAAATCATCTAGATCAAGCATTATCATAGTCAGGGGAGTTTCGTATCTCTCTGCTCTCGAAATCTCACTGTCCAGCACTGATTTCATCTTCCTGTGATTCAACAGCCCGGTCAATGGGTCGGTTTCCGCCTGCTTTTCCAGAAGCTTATTAATTTCCTCCAGCTTGGCTTTCATTTCCTGGAGTTCGTTGTTTTTCTCCGATATCTCTTCATTGACCGTTCTAAGTCTCTTGTTTTGCTCTGCCAGGTCGTTGATTTCCCTGAGTTTTTCCCTCGCCTCGAATGATGATTCCAGCTGGGCTATCGACCTTGCCTGTTCTTCCTTGAAAATACTCCGGCTCAATTCCGTTATCTGTTTGAACATGTTCAAGGCCTCTTTTGAGTTTCCCATCAACTCATACACTGAAGAGATATCGTTCAATACTCCAAGCAATTCAGTCTTGTTTCCATTTTCTTGATGGTATTCCCTGACTTCCTCAAGCAGGCTCATTGCCGAGGTGAAATCTCCCTCGCCTTTCAAGAAACGGGCTTCGTATTTCATCGTCTCTGCAATAACGTGTTGGTCTTCGTTTTCTTCACCCAATGATTTCGCTCTGGACAAAAGCTCTCTGGCATCGGTCTTTCTCCCCGATTCGTAGTACAGCTCGGCAAGATTGAGATAACTATTCAGTAGCTCAGTCTTCATATTGAGCCTTTCCTTTATCTCTATTGCCTCTTCAAAGTTTGGAATCCCCGATTCTTCATACTCTCCATTTTCCGTGATAAATGCGATATTGTCTAAACAGCATGCAACGTTAATCTCGTCCCCATTCTCTCTTGCTATCTCCAAAGCTCTGTTCACATTGGCCAGAGCTTTGCCAAAATCATTCATCTTCAAGTAAAGTCCGGACGTGTTTATGAGAACTCTCGCATACAATTCCTTTTCGCCTTTTTCAGCACAGATAGCCTGTGCTCTACGCGAATATTCAACTGCCTGTGAAAATTTACCGACAAGCGCGCTCAGTTTCACCATTGTGTTCAGCAAACCTGCCATTTCCAGAGAATCGAAGTGATCGAACTTCTTGATTTCTCTATCGATTATTTCGTGGGCAGCAAGGGTCTTCCCCTGATCACTGAGGATCGAAACTGCTTCCTTCAAGAAGACCAGCCTCTTGGGGACTTCCTCCTCGGGCAAAGACATGTATTCTCTTAACAATTCAACAACTCTATCTTTCTTTTCTTCCATCTTATCCCCGCTTTCTGAGAGGGTCTTAGGCTATAAGATATCTTCATAAGAAACCTGAACATATGGCTCGGTTAATGAATCACGAATCTCTTTGTCAATCATCTAGTAGCGATTCCTCACGCTCGCCACTATTCCAATATACCGTGACAACTTCGAAGTTAGCGAGTCTCTTTTCGAGTATCACGGTGATTTCGTCGTCCGTTACTTTCAGTCTGTTGTAATTGGCAATTTCCACCCTGCGACCCTCTTCGAGAATGCGCTTTATTCTCTCCGGTTCAATTCCTCTTTCATCCATTCTTGAAACGGCATGCTGACTAAATGATATCTCGGTGCTCTCTTGTATGTCCTCTCCATTATCTTCATCTTCCTGACTCATCGACCTTATTAGAGAAGCAGCGACTATCACGGCCAGAATCACAATCAGCAAAAAAAGCATAATCTCCTCCCGAAGCTGTATCTAGGCCTCTCTCTATCCTCCTATTCTATCCTTATAAGGATGTCATCCATAATATAAGGGTCTTCTTTGCTTCCGCCTCCAAAATGGTAGCTCTTTGGTTCAGGATAGATGTCTCGATATACCGCTTCGATTCCATCGAAGTCCCAAGTAGTTACGTAGATGTTGAACCCTTCAAAACTCTCTGGTCTTCCGACCGTCTCGCCGGGAATCCTGAGAATTACTTCGTTATTCATTCTATTCGTTTGTACCAGTGGAGTGAGGGATATGGGAGTTCCAAACGACTTCGGGCCACTACCTTCAGAAGAATACGCAACTATTGACCAGCCATTTGCGAAGATAAAGTAATCCCAGTCCAGTCCGTCAGGCATAGTCGCGTTTAGGAACGGCAGGTCGGTTGATCCCTTTCTGTTGGGATCATCTACGAATATTTGGAAGGTAACATGGTCAAATCCGTTCTGTGGTCCCCATGAGTCGGTTAGATCTTTGATTCTAATCCCCAGAACCATCGAAGCTCCTATCTGCTTGACTTCAACCTCTAGCAGGTCCATCTGGTTCTTGAAAGTGATGTCTGTAGGATATTTGTACCTGCATTCCGGACCGCAGTCATCTCCTTCGGGATCTGGAATCGAAGCTAGAAGCAATTCCGGAATATCGAGAATCACTCGGTAATCTTCGCTGTAGATCGATTCTCTTCTTGTATCACCGTAGACTTTGAATAGAATTGAATGGATTCCCGGGTCAAACTTCGAAATGTCCCATTCGTAAGACCACTCTCCGCTGACTATTTCGATGTCTTCTGCCTCTTCAATTCTCATGTCGAATATTATCCGCGCGGAGGAGGCTCCCGAAGCTGTTCCTGTCACAGTATAAGTTGAGTCGATCCTCTGAAAATCCTCGAGGTTCGCGTTAAACTTGATTTCAGGTGTCTCAACTTCACGAGTTTCTTCGGAAGCGATTCCCACGTAGACGGAGCGTGGGTTCATGGTCATCACGAGTTTCCCGCCTTGTTCGACAGGATAGCTTTTGGAGAGCGAATTGAAAGTGTAAATCGGCTTGATTAACTGACCCACTCCAAGGCCGGTATCCAAATTAGCTAGAATCCTACGTTCTCCCGAAGTATTCATTAAAACAAAGATCTTCTCTTCGTTATGTTCAATGCTGTAGACAAAGATCCCAGGCCCATTGGGGTCGGTTTTTAGCACTTTGACCTCCCCATACCTCAGCGCAGGGTATTCCTGTCGCAGCATTGCGAGTTCGCTTATATATCTGTAGAGCTCAGATTGAGAATCGAAGTGGTCGATTTCACCAGACTCAAAACCTCCGGCGAACATCGCTGCCCTAGTTTCTACAAAGCCTTGCTCAGTGCCGTAATAGATCACCGGGATGCCGGGAATCGTGAAAATGAAGGCCAGAGCCTGTTTAAGATTTGCCAATCCTGACCCTTTCAAGAATCGTTCCATGTCGTGATTATCGATGAAAGTCAGTAGCCTGGTTTGATCGAAGTGGCTCTGCCGCGCCTCAAGTCTGTATCCGATATTCGCTGTTGGTTTCCCTTCTTTGAATACACTTCTCAATTCAATGTTCAGCGGAAAATCCAGCATGGAATTCATTCCTGCTTCGAAAAACTCTTTTATAACCATTTCCCCAGCATCGTCGAAGGGGTCGCTTCTAACCCAGGCCTCGCCAAATGTTATGAATTCAGGTTTGCCGTTCTTCGCGGCAGCTTCATAGATACCTTCTTCACCATTCAGAAACTCGTCCCAGAATTCTAGAGGAACGTAGATTACTGTATCGATCCTCAATCCATCAATATCGGCCTCTTCGATCCAGAAAGCGAAAGAATCCTTAAGTGCTGAGATTACCACAGGATTTTCCGTGTTGAGATCGTCCAGACCGGACATCTGGTAGTTCAGCTTCTGATAAGGGTCATTGAAGTCATAGATATCGGGAGTCCAGTGATAAATACTCTCATCCTTATGATTATTGAAATCGTTTAGTGAGAAGGGGTGCTGTTCGGGAGAAGAGGTCGGGACGCTTTCGGAGTTGAGTTCGAACTGTCCATCTACGAAACGAAAATAGTCACCCACATGATTGGGAACGATATCCTGTATTACCAGCAAGCCCTTATCGTGGGCGGCTTCAACGAGTCTCTTGTAGAGTGCAACGTCACCGAAATGCTCATCAATCATCCTGAAATCTCTGGCCCAGTATCCATGATAACCACCGTAATTCACCCATGGATTCCACCATTGATTGGCCACCGGTGGGGTTATCCAAATTGCCGTTGCGCCCAATCCCTTTATGTAGTCTAGCCTCTCGATTATCCCGGTGAGATCTCCGCCGTTGTATCGCGAGTTGTCGGTACCGGCTTCTCCATATCCCATGTTGTCATTGGATAGATCTCCGTTTGAAAAACGGTCGATCATGATGAAGTAAATTACTTGATCTTCCCATGTTGTTGCTGTAAAGATGCTTCCAGTTAAGAAGACTGAAAGAAGAAGAGCAAGAAGTATCTTTTTCAAACCTCTCACCTCCGGTTTTCTACTAGATCAAAACACTGTCCAGAAACTCTCCCAGGTTCTTCACCCTGAGTCTGTGATCGATGTGTCTGTTGTAAGGCCAATCCATTATGTATGTATTGATTCCGTGATCGAGCAGATTCTCTACGTGATGAGGTGCATCGTCTACTGCATAATCGATGCCAAGAACCTTGCAAAGCTCGCCCTTTCGGGAGCTGACGATAACCGATACCGGTTCGCCGATTTTCTTCTGAATCCATCTCTGAGACTGCAGCTGAACACTTCTTCCTTTTGTAGGAAAACGCGAAGTTATGAAGTAGAATTCGTGGCAGCCCTGGGCGACAAGACTACCCAGCCGCTTCAGTTCCTTGGGACTTGCATATGGAGGAAGAAACTCGTAGAAGTTCGGAGTATTTCTAATTCTCTCCCACACCCTTTCTTCCATATCGAGACTGAGATTGGGCACGCTTTTCCAAAAGTCCCATACCTTGACCTCAACATCCATTGGCACTTCTTCAAACATTTCATTCGCGATCTTCAGGAATGCAAGATTGAAGTTCGATAGGATGTCATCAATATCTATCATTATCTTCACGGTTCACCTCCGCATAGAAGAGTATATATCATATTATTATCTCTCAAGGGGAAGTCTCTTAACTGAATTCTTGTAACTGAATTCTTGAGTGGTCACAATTATGATTGAGCCCGATTTGGTCTCGTCAATTTAAAAAAGCCTGATTCGCCAGGTTTTCCACTGCGAAGTGTTTGTGGGATAATCAGAGTAGGTCTTCTCAAAGGGAGGAAGTAGGATGTTCGAATTGAAAGAAGTCGCATTGATATATGAGACGAAGAAGCAGGCTCTGGCGGCGCTCAAATCGACTGACCTCAAGATAGAGAAGGGAGAAGAAGTTGGGATATTCGGCCCTTCGGGTTCTGGGAAGTCATCGCTTCTCTTCATTATGAGCACACTAAAGGAGCCAAGTCGCGGAGAAGTCAAATACGAAGGCAAGGAGCTTACGGCTCTTACTCCTTCCGCAAAAGCCGAACTTCGGCGCAAAGAGTTCGGATTTGTGTTTCAAGAACACTTCTTGATAAACCATCTGACTGTCAGGGAGAATATTCTGCTCCCCCTGAAAGAAAAGCGAGGAGCAAAAAAGAGGCTCGAAGAAATCACTACTGCGCTTGGATTGAACCAACTTCTCAAGCGATTCCCGTATGAGCTCTCACTTGGGCAGAGTCAGAGGGTAGCAGTGGCAAGAGCATTGATAGCCGGTCCGAAGGTTGTTTTCGCCGATGAACCGACCGCTTCCCTGGATAATGAAAATGGTAGCAGGGTAATAGAGCTCTTGAAGTCTTATTGCTCGAAGTCTGGTGCGACTCTGATACTTGTTTCTCATTCGTCTGAGATTATAGGTGATTTCAGAAGAAAACTCAAAGTGGAGAATGGCCAGGTCTATGAGGTTGGTGTGAATGCTTAAATACATGTGGCTATATCTCAGAAGAAGACCGGGCAGAATACTGGTCTTCATATTCGTTGTCGCTCTTGGTGTATCAATGAGCCTTGTGATTAGCTCAATCTTTCTTTCCTTCGGAGAGACGAGAAGCAGGATAGCAAAGATCAATGAGAGCTGGATTACGGTACAGTATCTCTCTGAAAGTGGAAGAGATGAATCGATTGACAATAGTCTTACCGAGATTTTCGAAGACGTATTTGGTCTTTCAGATGTTATCCCGGTAGATATCGCCTATCTCGGCTACAACCTTTTCGGAAGTGCAAGAGCCAATTTCCCTGTTTATGGAATCAAGCAGACGGAGATATCTCGAATGTTGCGGGAGAGCAATGCCTACATCTCAGAAGGGACGGTATTTTCCCCAGGGACAAATGAGATTATTGTCTCCGATTCATTTCTAAGAGCCTCAGGAGTAGATCTGAAAAATGTCTATGAGGAGATCTCCGAAATGTCGAGCGTAGGTCTATATACAGTGGTCGCATCTCTGGAAGGACCATCGGTGTTTGGACTGGGGCCGTCGGGGATTTCGAGGGGCAAGGGATCATTTGGCTTCCTGGTATTCGCTGAGGATGGTTTCCTAATGGCAGTTGAAAACGAGCTGAGATCAAGGATCATCGGAGAAGAGCTTTCAGTTTCGATCAGAGGACCTGTTTCTTCCCGGGAGGCCCTTGAAAGGCAGTACGCAAGCTACTATTTGGGAGTCTTCTTGACAAATCTCTTTGTCTCTCTGGTCTTCATAATAGCTCTTACAATGCTTAATTCGGTAAGCATTCGTGAAAGAAGGAAGGAGTATGCTATCCTTACTGCCATAGGTCATTCTCCCGCGAGTTTGAAGGTAAGACTCTTTCTGGAGTCGCTTTATCAGGGAATCGCTGGTTGGATCCTTGGCCTCCTTGCAGGTGGAGCCGTTCTTTCACTATTCGAAGATCGCTTTTTCACGCCCAATGGACTTTATATAGGCGACAGCGCCGTCTCATCTATTTGCACGTTATTTATACCGTTCACTACGATTGTTCTATCTCAGATACTGATAGGAAGACATCTGAGAAGAGATCTCGTCGGTCTTCTGAAGAGTTCTGAAGAAAGAGTCGGTCTGCTCAAGAACAGATTCAGGAATGTCGGTTTGCCCTGGCTCCAATTTCCTCTGAGAAGCGATGGTTACAGATCTCTTTTTGTTAACATCACCGCGCTTGCCGTGCTAGTGACCGTTTTTGGTTTGCTTCTATCTTCATTGACGGATACTGTTCGAGACAGCGGCTGGTTGTTCGATCAATGTTCTTATATTCAGACCTCGGCATTGGAGGAGATCCGGCTTCCTGAAGAAATCTCATCGAAATCGACGGCTGTTCTTCCTGCCGATCTTCTCGAGCTGGATGTAAAGCTTATGTTCGGCACCTCGAAACTCTTCATTCCTGTTGTATCTACTGAGCATTCGAGACTTCTCTCAATATTCGACGAAGATCCGTCGGCCGGTACGCTGTATGTTAGCAGGAGTCTTTTCGACTTAATTGTCAATGGTTCTGTCAGGGGGTTGGATTACTCTTCGATGGAGGTTCTACCGAATCTAGAAAGTCTCGCTGGTGTCTTAGTGCAAGACAGAATAGAATCTGCCGGTCTCCTGGTATTATACGATGACCGTGATCTTGCAGGTGAAATGAGAAGTTTCGCCTCCGAGGCCGGTCAGGTGGAATTGGTCGACAAGAAGACTTTCGAGTTGAAGATCCGTGCCGAGACGCAGTTCATGGGGTTGATTTCCTCGATTATCATCTATCTTCAGTACATCGTCGTCATAATAATCGGTCTGGTTACTGTTACAAGGGTGACCTTGGCGAGACGGAGCGAGATATCAATCAGGAACATTTTGGGACAGAGTAGAGATGAGATTGGTCTTCTCTTTTTCGGAGAACTGTCATTAGTGCTTTTCCTAGGCGCAGCAATTGGATATCTTCTGACTACGATCTGCTGGCAGATTTTTAGATCGGTCTTTCTTCGGGGACTTTACATTTCCTCGATCGTAGTTCCTGAGACGCTTTTCAGAATCTCTGTAATGACCGTTATTGTTATGTTGGCCGGAGTAATCACGGCAAGATTCTTGATTTCGAAACAAGATCCAATATCAATTATCGAAAGATAGGTGAAGAGATGAGATATAGAGAGCTCGCTTACCCGGGAGACGGTTACGAAACGGGGCCTTTGAACAAGATCACCGATCTTGAGGGAATACGAGTCGGGCATTACACTTTGACTGAGGATTCACCGAGATATCTTCGAACGGGAATAAGCGTCATAAGGATTCCTTACGTATATGAAAGGCCCGTCCCGGCAGCTTCCAGCGTCTTCAACGGTTATGGAAAGTCGATGGGTCTTATTCAGATAGAAGAACTCGGGACGATCGAAAGCGATATCTTTCTGACCAACACACTTTCAATTGGAGCCGTACATCAAGGTGCGGTAAGGCTCGCCCTCCAGAGTAATCCTGAATTGTCGTCGCTTAACGTAGTCGTCATGGAGTGCAACGATGGCTTTCTAAATGAAATTCGAGCTCTGGCGATAAAAGAAGAGATGGTTACCGATGCGGTCGGGGACGCGAAAAAGGATTTCCAGCTCGGCAGCTGTGGCGCGGGGACCGGGATGGTTTGCTTTGGTTATAAGGGCGGGATCGGTTCGTCTTCAAGAATCGTCGAGTTCGGAGGCAGGAAATACACCTTAGGGGTTTTCGTTCTTTCGAATTTCGGCAGATCGTCCGACCTTAGAATTCCGTCTCTCGAATTGCGTCCCAAACTACAGGATTCCGATCGGGAGAAAGGATCGCTCATCATGATCCTGGGAACAGACCTGCCTTTGATGCCCCATCAGTTGAAGAGAGTAACGCGGCACATGAATCTTGCTATTGGGCTGCTGGGAGCTCCAGGGTACCATGGAAGTGGAGACATTTCACTTGCTTTCACTACATCCATAGAGTACAGACAGTCCGAGCAAAGCTTAATGAACGAAGGGAACACGCAGAGTGAAATATTCAGGGCAGCCGTCTGGGCGTGCGCAGAAGCCATAGTCGATTCGATGCTCTGCTCGGGTGCTATGACCGGATTCAAAGGGTCTGTAGACTCTTTAAGAAGCGCAATACAATCAGACCTCTGATCGAATAGAGTTCTGTCGGTGATTTTGTAGACACTCTAAGAACCATATGATCGGAGCATCTACTAATTTGGAGATGAAAATGAGAGATTCGAATTCTAGACAGGATTTAGAGGAAGACTCCCGGTCATGTCTTGACCGCAGTTCCGGTATCGATGCTGCCAGCTACCGTGATCTCTTTTCTCTGGCAAGAAACGGCATTCTGCTCTGCGGTGTATCGAAAGGAGGGAGCTGCACCATCCTCAATGCGAATCCTGCCGCGCTAAGAATAGAGCGTCTTTCAAGAGATGAGCTCGTCGGAGAGGAGTTCGAGCGGGCTATTCTTGGTGCCGCTGATTTCGGAATCATGGATTTGATAAGGGAAGTCAATAGTTCCGGTGTTCCCCTTCACATTAGTCCGAAGCGCCACTCGGATTCGAGAACAGATATCTTGAGAGACATGTCGGTTCACAGACTTAACGAAGGTGTCGTTGCAATCGTTTATGATGACGTCAGCGATTCAGTCGATGCTTGCACGAAGCTGGGAGAGAGCAAACCCGAGCTTGACAGATTGGTTTCCAATCTTCCCGGCATCGCTTTCAGATGTAAGAACGACAGAGAGTGGACCATGGAAGTAGTCAGTAGAGGGATCATAGAGCTCACCGGCTACCGGCCAGAGGAGATTATTGGAAACAAGGAACTATCTTACTCGGATCTGATATACGCCGAGGATAGGGAGATGGTGTGGGGCCTAATCCAGGAGTCCTTTGCAGTAGGCGATCGCTACGAGATAGAGTACAGAATAGTGACCAGGTCGGGTCAGGTGAAGTACGTTCTTGAAAGGGGAAAGGTAGTTGCCGGCGAAAGTGGGGGCGAAGTGTTTGTCGAAGGCTTCATCTCAGACGTTACAGATCTTAGGGTAGCGAGAAGAGAGGCCGAGGTGAATAAGGAAAAACTCGAGGCTACCTTAACAAGCACAATTAATGCGCTTTCCAGAATTGTGGAGATAAGAGATCCCTACACTTCGGGGCATCAGAGAAAAGTGGGGCTTCTGGCAGTCTCGATTTCCAGGAGAATGGGACTTGAAGATAGACTTTCCGAGAACATAAGGATAAGTGGCCTTCTTCACGATATTGGGAAACTCTGGATCCCGTCCGAGATTCTAAGCAAGCCTGGGAGACTCAATTACATAGAGTTTGAGATGATTAAGGAGCACTCTAAGCTTGGCTATGAAGTTCTAAAGGAAATCAAGTTTGATTTTCCGATCGCCGACTACGTGATTCAGCACCATGAGAGGCTAAACGGTTCTGGATACCCTAACGGGCTAAAGGGAGAGGAGATACTTCTGCCGGCAAGAATAATCGCTGTGGCAGATGTTGTCGAAGCTATATCATCGCACAGACCCTACAGACCGGCGCTTGGAATAGAAGTGGCAATAGAAGAGATCACTTCCGGAGCAGGTACCCTTTACGATCGTTCGGTTACGAGGGCTTGTGTCGATTTGCTGGAAGATGGATTCACTTTCGAGTAGATCATGGAGAGGGTATCGCCTCGATGATATTTCTCTTCATGCCAAGAATGGGTATTCTTCTTCCAGTTACAAGCGCCTGATAGGTTCTTCCGACTTCAAGCATCTTGAAGACCTTTGAAGCACCATAGAATCCCTGGCTTTCGGCGTTTTGGATCACGAATTCCTCTCCGGTATCTGCCGTCACTCTATAATCGGATTTTCCGGCTTCGGAATTGTCGACTTTCTCGACCACGGTTATTTCGATCATCGTCACGGCCCTGTCGCCCCAGGTAAAGACGAGGTAGAAAGCCAGTGCAACGATAACCGTTCCCAGTAGGACGAATATCTCTCCCGAAAGATTCTTGAGTCTTTTTTTCAAACTAGCCACTCTCCCCGAGTCTGAATTCTAAGTCCTTTCAATTTTCCAGGCCGCCTTCCTCAGCCTGTTCATGATTGCAAGTCCCACACCTGTTTCAGGGAAGGGCTCGGCAATGATCTGAGAGTATTCCATGTTCTCTTTATTTCTCAGTTCTTTGAAGAGGTTCGAGGCAACCTCAATGAGGTTGTCTCTCGAACCGAGAACGACCTTCTTGACCTGAACGGGATAATAGTCCTTCATTTCTTCAGAACAAAGAACGAGAGACTTCTTTCTTCCAGCCACTATTCCCACCTTTGCGACAACCATTTCGGTCTCTCCTTCGACGAGTATTAATGGAATGTCTGGAGAATAATGTCTGTATTTCAAACCCGGTGACATTGGATCACCAAGATACTCTTTTCTGCCCGAAACAAAATCCGGGACAAGAAGATCTGGAAGGACTCCCTTCAGTTGATCCGGGTCGATAGGGCCCGGTCTCAATAGGGAGGGTCTTCCTCTTGAGAGATCAATAATCGTAGATTCCAGTCCGAAAACCGTCGAACCCGAAAGGATTGTGCAGCTTGCTCTTTCGTCCATGTCTTCGATCACGTGTTCTTCCATTGTGGGACTTGGTCTGCCTGAGAGGTTTGCACTGGGCGCTGCGATAGGAACACCCGAGAGTCGTATCAGTTCTTGGGCCACCCGGTGGGAAGGAAATCTGACGGCCACACTCTTCAGCCCCGCAGTAACGGAGTCAGGTATTTCCTTGCTTTTTTCGAAGATCAACGACACTGGCCCTGGCCAGACAAGATCCATTAGAGCCGAAAAACTTTCGACATCTTGTGATACGATTTGTTTCAACATTTCCATGGTAGAAATGTGAACTATCAGTGGATTGTCCTGGGGCCTGCCTTTTGCCTCAAAAATCTTCATGATGGCCGTCTCATCAAAGGTATTCGCGCCCAATCCATAAACAGTCTCCGTAGGAAAAACGACAACTTCGCCTTTCCTGATTAGTTCAGCAGCCTTCTTCAGAATTGCTTCATCGGGGTTCTCGGAATTCACCCGTAAATATACAGTACCCATTCTTCCTCCGTCGGTTAAAGAAACCTTCTAATTACTCTCCAGAGCCAAAGGGCTCCCGTAATTATAACACTCACTATTAGCCCAGAAGTGATCGGGAGCCACAATTCGAAATTGCTTCTGCTTATGTGAATATCTCCCGGAAGTCTTCCAAAATTCAGACCGACTTTTCGCAGCAGAAATAGAACAAGCGCGACCGTTATACAGACAAGCCCAATTCTGATCAACAGTTTCTCAAGATACTCCAGAAGAATCACCTCTTTGCCTTCCAGATAAATTATAGACCCTTTTCCGGCTCGGCAAATTGAGCGTCCGTGAAGTTGATACCATCCCATAACACGAAAGATGTTGTAGGGTTTTCAAAAAGCCAGACAGTGAAAATACTCCGCAGGCCATCCCGGCAGACCGCACATGAGCGCTCTGCGGTGGGAAGATGAGCGTAAGCTCTAGAAAACCAAATGAGATCCAGAGTTATTGAAAGCCTAAGCGATTCGACTCTAGAGCAGCAACCTGTTTGCACAGTTCATTCCGATTCGTTCAATCTGAACATGAAGTCGGCCGCATCGGTTCTTTCTTGCCAATTCGGCTTTGAGTAGAATCCTCGACGATAGGACTCTTTTGACCTTATGTTTATCAGCCTTATCCTGCAGCAGCCTCTCTTCTTGGATTCATTTACCGCCCTTCTCAGCAGCTCTCCTCCGATGCCCTTTCCCCGCCAGGGTGTTTTCACAAACAACTCTCCAACATAACCTTCGGCGCCTCCCATGAATAGATAAGGCATGAAATGCACGCTGGCGTATCCTGTCAACTCGTCTCCCTCTTCTGCAACGAGAATGAGGTGATCGTCCTTCTCCACACTCCACTGAACCATCTTTTCAATGCTCTTCAAGTATGTTTCCTCTTCAAAACCCTTGTTCTTGAACCATCCGATATCGACGACTATATCCTTGAGTCCAGCAGCATCTCTTAGTTCAACTTCTCTTATCCTCAGTCCGTTCACACTCCTTCGTCATTTTTAGCTCAAGGCGATTATTGCATTGAACATTGATCAATAGCAATCACTTTACTCCAAATTACGAATTCCACTTAAGTCAAGGTACAGAAAGCAGCCCTCCTTAATGATAACCGGTCGCTGCGAATAGAGACATCACAGACTCATCA
Organism: Mesotoga sp. B105.6.4; assembly: GCF_002896535.1. Classification (NCBI taxonomy): domain Bacteria; kingdom Thermotogati; phylum Thermotogota; class Thermotogae; order Kosmotogales; family Kosmotogaceae; genus Mesotoga; species Mesotoga sp. B105.6.4. The sequence continues at coordinate 62,301 of NZ_JWIM01000036.1, forward strand.
GGCGAAAAAGCTCATTGGATAAAACTCCTGCTATGATTGTGCCTTTACATTGAAAGATGCGATTACATATTCGCCAGCTTTTTTCTGAACCGAAGCTGGCCCGATCCCTTCAAGCAAATGATCCTCGGGCGGAAAAAGAGAACCGCTCATTTCAGTAATTCAAACTCAAAGAAATGAGATAGGAGAGTTGGGAAACGCTTAACCAGTGTCCTTTGAAGAGGTTTTCAAGACTTGCGTTGCATTGACACCACAACCTCACCGTGATAGAATGAACTCTGTAGGGTGGAGAGATGGCCGAGAGGCCGAAGGCGCGTGCCTGCTAAGCACGTGAGGGTTTATACCCTCCGAGGGTTCGAATCCCTCTCTCTCCGCCATTATATTGTTTATGGGTGCCCGTAGCTCAGCTGGATAGAGCGCTAGACTGCGGATCTGGAGGCCGGGCGTTCAAATCGCCCCGGGCACGCCATTAATCTTTCTTTATAAAACCATTTTCTTTAATTTTTCCATCACATCTTTCGGTTTCGATATGCCATATATGCAGTTTGCTGGGTTTGCAACAAACTCTTTCTCAGTGCTGACGCTTCCCACAAAGGCTCCCCCACGAAGGCTCTGAGTTCCTGCATCGGTCGTAAAGCCTCCCATTACCCCTCTATCTCCCGAACCCATTCCAGAAGAGGTTACAGGAATCACGTGACCAACTCCCATTATGAGTTCGAAGAAGTTTCTCTTTAGCATGACGTTTGTAATGTGTCTGGCGACAATCATATGAGAGTTTGAGCTGAACATTCCGTGGGTAATCTCCACTCCGGCATCGCTGAACTCGTACTTGAAAGATTTCCTGTAAATCTCCACGAAGATGACACCGAGCAGCCCCGCTACGGTGAAAAGAAGTACCGGCCCATTGTCGAACAACGGTTTGAGATCATTGTAGGTCTTCTCGGGGAAAACGTACCTTATCAACCAGCCGGCAGCATTCAAGAGCGCCGGCCAGAAGAACCAGCCGAATCTCCTTCGGGAGAACGCCAGTAGAATTCCTGGAACTACTGTCAAGGCTATCCAGACTGCTATAAGAAAAAGGCGATTGTTTCCGTCTATGCCCGACAGGTCAAAGTTCAGATAGAATATGATTCCTAGAAAGAAATAGTAAGGATAGATGAAGTACCTGATCATAAAAGAGCGACGTGTTGGTTTAAGGTTCATTCGTATCGCCTCCAGCTCTTGAGATCATTTGAAGGAGTTCCGCCTCGAAGCTCACTTGATCTTCAAGTACAATCTTCTCTGCCTTTCCGTCTTTAAGAAAGAGCAGTGTAGCTTCAACGGGGGACAAGAGATCTCTGAGAATGTAGAGGTAGAACCGCATCTGGAATCGGTACTTGTCGATGAATCCGGGACTCCAGTTCGCGTATTTGAAATCTACAATCCTCCACTTTCCGTCCTTCAAGTATAGTTTATCAACAATTCCGATCAAAACATACTTCCCGAACCCATGTTGAAAGTGGAATTCGCTTAACACTCTTTCAGAATCTTCAACTTCCTTGATGATTTGATGTTGGACTAGTCCGGAGAGAACTTTCTTCACTTCAATCAGATCATCGTCGCTGAAGCTAACCCTGTCAACAGAGACCGGTCTTCCTCCATCGATGATCGATTTCAGAGTTAGGGGAAGTCCTTGAACACTTTTCATTCCCAGCGGTTCCAAGATGCTGTGGGCCAGCAACCCGATATTTGCCTTTCGCTTCACGAGGTCAGGGCTTCCCGCATCTGATGCAGTCTCAAACTCTGCTTCGTAGTCAGAAGTTATGAAGGTCGGCGAGAGATATTTGACGTAAGAAGAGTCGGCAACCGGCATTACCGAAGTGATTTCCGGCAAAGAGAATTCAGTCCAGGAGGATCTGTCCTCAAGGGAGGGAAATTCCCCCGGAGAGAACGGTTCGGCTATTTCCTTCAAGAAACTGTTTATCTCGCCGCTTTCCGGCTCTAGCAGAGATCCTGAAAGCAAGATTGACCATGGGCGTGAAGAGTCTCCTTTTCCGTTTAAACTAAGAATAAGCATTTCTCGTGCCCTCGATAAGGCAACATAAAGTGTCCGCTTCTCTTCTTCCAGTTCCTTTTCCTCTTCCTGTCTCGCCAGTCGTCCAATTAGGCCCTCTTCATCTCTGTAGGGCTTATCCTTCGTTATGAGAAATCCCTTCTCATCAAAGAAGAGCCGCTTGCTGGAGTTTCTTTTTTTCCAGTACATGTCGCCAATTACGACAATAGGAAACTCCAATCCCTTCGACTTGTGAACAGTAAGTATCTTGACGCTATCCGACTCTTCTGTCTCGAGAGTGGCTTCAGATTCATCACTTGAATCAACAAACGCCCTTATGTTTGATGAAAGCTCGCGGAGGGAACTACCCATTCTATCAAGGTCCTGGGCCAGCTCAATCAGCTTCTTCACGTTGGCAATCATTCTCTCGCCGGACTTAAGTGTGGCCAGCTTCGCCAGATACTCAGTTTCTTCAACAAATCTCTGGAGAATATCGCTCGGGGAGAGCATATGTTTGAGCTTCCCAAATTTATCTAGCAGCTCCTTCAACTGACCGAATCTTTCATCGTTGCTTTCCTGCAGAACGAAATACAGCGGAACACGACTCATGCCTTGTCTAACCCTCAGAGAGAGCATTTCATCAAGTGTAGCTCCAAAGGCCGGTGATAGCAAGAATGACGCGAGATTGTTGTCATTCAAGGGATCGACGAGGAGATCAAGCCAGGATAGGGGACCGGTTACCTCCGGCCGTTCGTAGAAATTCCTGCTGCCGACGGTGTAGAACGGAATATTCATCTCTTCGAGAGCTGCTTCGTAACTCGAGACTCTGGAAAATGTTCTCAAGAGGATAGCAATGTCTCCGGGAGTTATTCGACGCTTCACGCATTCACCAGACTTGTTTCTGAAAACAATTTCCTCTTCGAGAAGCGCCCTTATAGTCTTTGCCACTCCTATTGAGTCGTCAGAAGTGTCGCTGCTAATTATTCTCACTCTTGAGGAGCTGCTGTCAATTTCGTAAGGGATCGATTCGACGTCTTCCCCATAAACTGAACGAAAGAATTGGCCTTCAGGGTTCTCTCGCATCACTCTCTTGAAAAATCTGTTCTGGAATGAGACAAGGTCAGGATGTGAGCGTCTATTGATCCGGAGATTTTTGACAGCTGCTCCGCTTCTTTTGAAGGTATCCATTGTCTTGTTGAAGACCGAGACGTCTGCTCCTCTGAAACGGTATATGGATTGCTTGGCGTCACCTACGAAGAAGACATTGTTTTTGCCATCGGCCTTGAGTAGTCTGATTATTTCGTTTTGAAGCTCATCTGTATCCTGAAATTCGTCAACAAAGATGTATCTAAACCGATTGCTGTACTTCTGCTGCACATCAGGCATTTTCAGCAGAAGATCTCTCGTTCTGGTCAGGAGTTGATCGAAGTCCAGGAGGCCGGAACCCGTAGTTCTCATTTCGTAATCAGACAGAACTGCCCTGTAAGATTCCGCGAATGCCTTCGAACCGTCGATGATTATTTCGGCATCCGAGCCCAGATCTCTGCCTGAACACTCAACGGGAGAGGGGTTAAGATAGAATGAGTGCCTCTCCCTCGACAATGCATCTTTCATCAATCTGAACGCCTTATCGAGTCCCATCAGCCGAATGAGCGGCTCAATAGATTCCAGGTTCTCTTCGAAGTAAGTCCTGACAACCTTTTCCTCAAGTGAAGATCTCCTCATTCCGTTGATAATCTGAAATCCCGGATCTATGCCCGCGAAGAGGGCGCACTCCCTCAGTATCCTTTCGCAGAAAGAGTGAATGGTGGAGATCCAGGCGTATGAGAGCTTGCTTCTCAAGAACTTCCACTTCCCCGGTTCACCGTGAGAGATCCTGAGATCAAATTCGCTTATTACACGGTCCTTCATTTCTCTTGCAGCCTTATTCGTGAAGGTAATAGCAACCACGTTGTGGACATCAAGCTGCTCGCCAAGCCTGAATGCTCTTTCAAATACCCCGACATACTCCTTAACCAGTGTATATGTCTTTCCTGTACCGGCAGAAGCCGTGACAAACATGTCGCTATTCACTATCTGATCCACCTTCCCTCCAGGTGATCGCTCTCTTGACAGCAGCGAATTTGCAGTTGTAGCACTGGTTTGAAGAACGGATTAACGAGGGTGGAAATCTCCCCGAATAGATTCCTTCGGTTATCTTCCGGAGCCATTCAAAAAGCTCAGACTCCCTAACGATTCTTTCTGTTTTTCTCTTGTTCGCAAACTCCCAGGACTTCTCTTCGTCTGAAGAAATCGTTCTAAAGGCAGATTTGTTAACTACTCTTCCTATCAGTGTCTTGAAAACCCCCCCTGCAACATAGTATCCTTTCTCTTTAAAGAGTTTGTCTGCAACGATAGAATACAGGAGAAGCTGCTTTTCGTCACCGCTGTCGCCTCTTTTGTAGTCTATGAGATACATTGCGCGGCTCGATTCATCGAGATCAAGTCGATCGATTTTGCCTCTCAAGAAGAAATCAGACTGCAGTTCTACCGGTTTCGTATCTCCAATCCCGAAGGCTTTCTCGAAAGCGAAAGGAACGAAATCCCCCTGCATGAAGTTCGGTTTCTTGGATTCTCTTTCAGTAATGTAGTCCCTGAGAATCTCTTTAAGCCTTTCGAATTCAAACCTAAAGACTACCTCGCTATCGTGCATCAGGTGTCTGGAGATATTCTCGGAAAGAGAGCTCTGCCAGTCCTTGGTCTTTCCGGAAAAGAAATCTCTAAGAACGGAATGGAAAATGTTTCCCTCATCGAGGGCTGTTAGCTCAAAAATCCTTTCCAAAGAGACATCGAGACCTACAACGTAGGAAAGAAAGAATGAAAACGGGCAATCGTCGTAGGACTTCAGACGCGAGAATGAGAAGACTTTGCCGACGATCCTGCCTAGGTCTCCTGTATCTTCGACAGACCAGCTCAACTCCCTTCCAAACTGGGTAAGGACTGAATCGAGCGGTTTCAGTGGCCCGAATTCCTTAAGCTCGTTCCATGCTTCGCTTCTGAACAGTCTTGCTGCCGCAATCTTCAGCTCTGATTCACTCATCGATGATCCCAGTTCCGGGATATATCCGAATCTTCTGCCGGCCCTTCTCCCTTCCCGGAGGATTTCACACCCCGAACTCTCCAAAACGCTCTTCAGGTAAGGAGATGGAAGAATTGGTTCACCGTCAACCGTTGACTCGGGCAGAGTAAACCTTACAGACTCAAGTGCCGAACTTACTGATATGTGGAGATTCAGTCTCTGGTGCATCTCCTCATCCAGAAGAAGATCCCTGGGCTTGATCTCCCCAAATTGGGTGAAACTGTACAATGGATTCAAACTGACATGAGGATATGCGCCGTCCACGAAGCCGGCAAACAGCTTGATCTTCTTCTTCGAAAAGCGCGAATTTATCAGCGATTGCACTTCGACTCTGTTTGCTTTGCTCCTCGAAAGAGGGAATTTGTCATGCCTGAGCACAACCATTAGATACCGGTAGTACTCTTGCGGAGAGATCAGCTCCTTGCCCATGAACTTGAGGAGTTTCTCCAGATCTGTAAGAGTGTTATCGAAGAGCCTTCTAACTGCCGCGAATTCCTGCTCCTGCAAATCAATCTGATACTCATCAAAAGTATCTGTCAGTGAGAGTTCCTTCTCCCAGCCAATCAACATTTCACGATAACTTCCCACCGACCTCTTTCTCAAGCTTCTGAAAGGTTCAAGAACGCTGAAAATCTTCTCAATTGCGGGCAGAAGATCGCCTTCAATACGTTCAACGATTCCGGCAAGCTCTTCTGCAGCGCTCAGTTCAAGCTCATCCTCGGCCAATGAGATTATGGCCTCGCGCCTCGCTTCAATGTGATGAACAAGCCTTCCAAGGTGTTCTTGCCACGAGAGTCTTCTCTTTTGGAGCGACAGCCTGAGACCTGCCCTCTCGTATATTATTCTAGACATTGAAGATACATACTCAAGAAATTTCGAATCTATTTCTCCTCCATAACCTGAGTCGCCCATCGCGATGATCTTCTCAGGCGGGAAACCCAGAACAGCAGTCTCTAGAGGAAGAATCAACCTTCTGATCGAGAGAGAGGAGTAAAGCTGCTCATCACCTTCAATTCTGCAGGGAACCCCATACTCGCGGAGCTTTCCCGAGAGCAGTTTTCTGTAAGCGAAGAAGTCCGAAGCGACAACTGAAATGTCGCCCGGTTCGTACCCCGATATAAGCAAGGACTTCACAAACCTCGATATGCCCTCAATCTCCGCAAAGATATCGGGGTAAACGACTATATCGACCGATGCGCAGGCTTGCTTTCCGCATGCGGATGAGAAAAGAGAGTCTTTGAAACTCTCGAATCCACTGGAAGGAGGAGTCTTCTCGAAAAAAATCCTTCTGATCTCAAGTTCGGGAAGATTCTCGCCTATTTCATCTACCGTTTCCAGAATCGAATCGATATTCGAGAACAGGAACTCCTTTCCGGGCTCTTGGGGAACGGTGATGAAGACCTCGTCATAAGCTGGAATTACGGCCTTGAAGAAATGCTTAAGGGCGTGACTGAAGTCGTGGAACCCGTCGAGGAATAAGTACCTGCCGAACTCCCCGCATCTGAGATCCCTTTCGCAGTCATCGATTTGAGTGTAAGCATCGAAAGTGTCAAAAATTCCCTTCTTTGATAATCTGTTCTGAAGCTCGACATAGATTGACTCGAGAATCGCCGACACCTCATCGTCTTCAGAGAACATCTCTCCAAAACCACCGTTTTCCTTTACGTCGTGCACCATTTCAAGCAGATAATCGACGAATACCGGCGAATCGGCGAGTTCTTCTCTTCCGATTTGATCGAGAATATCCCCAATTTCCATTCTTATCAGATGGTTTCCCACATGGATCGATGCCGGATTAAGTGCGCTGAAAAGCTCGACGGCAAACTGATCCATCGCAAGAAATCTGGAAGCGGGAATCGTTCCAACTCTTGAAATAAAGCTTTCTCTGACATATCTGACATGATCTCCGGAAGGACCGACAAAAAAATAGGAAAACGGGTCTTCCCTGTGCGCTGCCTCTAGCTCTTGAAGCATTCTTTCCGTTTTTCCGGAGGCCGAAGGACCGATGAAAAGCGTGATTCTCATATATATCCTCCCACTAGTAAGATTCTATCACCCGCGAAGGAGTGCCGATAAAGAGAGACTGAATTCCGAAATTATTTTCGCAAAGAGATGCTCAGTTCAATCTTGAAGAAAATCAAATCGAGATTCCTTGAGGCAGATTAACTTCTTATTCGATCTGCCTGTTTATGCAGCTCTTGACTCCAGTAACGTGGAAAGTCTTAATGAGGAGTTTCTGGACCTTTGATGCAAGCAGCTCGTTTCAATAGTATTCGATTATCCTCTCAATTGCTGACAAGAGCCTGAACTCATTGCTTTTCTCTTTATACAGCCGTTCTTCAATCCAGTTTCCTCGTGAATCGAAAGCGTATTCGATCCTGAGGTGGAGTTCTCCCGCAATGTATTCTCTGGAGGTAATCAAGCCGGTTGAATCATAACTGTATTCAGCAATCACCACTGTTTCTTCTCCGCAGAAGGCCTCAAGAAGAACAACCTCTCCCTCAGCATTTCTTGAAATGGTTGTCTTGAGGGAGCCCGAGTATTCTAGAGAGACATAGAAGGGCTCCACAGGGAGTGATACCCAGACGGTCCCTTCCACCTCTTCTTCCATTTCACGCTTTTCGACAATTTCAAAGTACCCGTCCGATACTCTTCTTAGACTCTGAACGACTGATCCGCCTGAGAAAGTGTTGATTTTTCTATCGAAAATGAAATCCACATCGCTGATTATCGTTTCTTCGTTCAGAGGAAGCAGGTTGTTTATTGAAAAGATCTTCGAAAGACGAGAGTCGTCATATTCGTAAATTGTCCTCGAAGTAAGCTTGTTTTTTCCATCAAAAACGGATTCTTCCAGAACTCTACCGTCTTCGTCAAGAATGCGGTTGGTCTTTGAAAGAACCGCGCCGAGTTGATTTGTCCTCACTCTGTGTATCTCCCGACCTTCTCGTTCATAAGTGATCTCGACTCTCTCGACCAGTCTGTCTGGTCCCAGAAGCGGAGGCCAGTATTCATAGGTCTTCTCTTCAATGACCCTGCCAGAAGAATCATAGCTGAACTGTGTTTTGGAAGTGAAGTTTGCACTTGCGTTCCTGTAATATCGTCTCTCCAGAAGCAAACCGCTGGCATCGTATGTGTATTCAACTCTGCTGTATTCTTTGCCGTTCATGTGGAGAGCGGTAATCACCGGTCTACCTTCCGGAGAGAACACCTCTATCCTCTTTGTCTCTCTCTTCACTTCTGTCCATTCACCGTTCTTTTCGCCGTAAGAAACCTGAGTGACAATAATCCTCTCAATATCTCCCGCGACCCTCTCGGTCTCTGATGTGAAAACCATTGTGGTTACCAAAAGGAAGAATAAAATCATTGATATGAAGACCTTTCTCAAGACTAATCACCCCCAATAGACTTACTAACGGTTAAGCTTTTTCGCTTTCAACATCTTTGACGTTTTTGGGAGGGTTAAGTTTAACGAAAGCGAAGAGACAGAGCATAGCTGCTCCGGCTATCGTAATTGCCAACCCCACTCCCAGTTTGTCAGCCATGAAGCCAATCAAGGGAGCGAATATCGCCATCAGCAGAGTCTTCAACTGTGATTCTACCGAGAGACCGGAAGCCATCGTTTTATGATCTATGTTATCGCTGATATAGCTAATGTTGATGGGGCGTCTGAAGTTCTCAAGGATGAACAAGAAGAAGAAGATGAGAACGGCCAAGACTTGCAAAGCGAAGATCTGAAAAATACCGCTAAATATGATTAGAACTGCACCGAAAATGTAGGTGTAATTTAGCGCTCTCGCTTCATTTCCAAACTTGCCGCTTAGTTTTCCAGCGTTTTTGGATGCATAGCTAGTGGCAATGTAGATAACGAAGTAAACTACGCCTACGATTACGGACGTCCTCTGTTCTGCGCTGAATGCTATCATTATTGGTAATCCGAGAGCCAGGGCCTTGAGGATCGGCTGAAGATATTCCTTTACGACTTTAAAAAACGCATCGTAAAGAGAGGAATTCAGCACCCCTTTGAGAGCGTCTCCATTCCTAAAAATACCCAGGAAGGCTTTTATCGTTTCTCTTTTTTCTCCGGTTCCCAACTCGCCGTCAAGTTCCTTGGGATAGAGCATCAGGTTGACGAGATTGGCGGCATAAGGAAGGACAGAAGCGAGGAATACTATCTTGTAGCTGCCCGAGTAGAATACCAGAAAGGCGGCTATTAAAGCATTGATCGCCGATCCCAACTGTGATGCCGCTCGAGTCGCTCCGTAATAATGAACCTTCATGTCGGTCATCCCATTGATTCTCAAGTATTCCAGTATCATTGCTTTGTGAGTTCCGGTTCGGAAAGCCTCCCCGAATGCGAAAGCTATCATGGCTATCATATAGACATAAAAACTGGGAAAGAAGTAAAAGACAATGAAGGACGAAAGATAGGACACCATCGACAGCACCATAGATAACCTTCTTCCGTACAAGTCGGCGATAATTCCAGTTGGGAGCTCAAGGAAATTCGTGGCCACCTCTCTCACGGAAATGAGAGTTCCTATCTGGAGAAAGGAAAGTCCCATCTCCCTGAAGAACAGTATCAAGAATGGATCAAAGAAACGAAGGTTCTTCAGAAAACCGTACGCAGCGAATCTGTAGAATTGACTGTCTCGTTTAATCTGCAACTACTACTCCTCCCGAAGAGTTTAGCTAGAGAAATTATACTCTGGAAAAACTCTCCGGGTAAGGAAGCCCTACTTAATAAGAAAGATTCTTAAGATTAGCGGGATGAGTATCATGGCGCTCATGACCCACTCCCATTTCTTGGCTGTCTTGTAAGCCGAATATATTAAAACAGAAGCAAGATACACTGCAATTGCAATATATATAAATGTCACGACACTGGCATCTCCTTTCTCTTATCTACTAGAAGAAGCGCAATCGCAACGATTACAAAACCAGCTATTAAAACTGGATAGAAGTACCAGCTGTTTGCGAATCTTCCTACCGCGTTTGAGTAGATTATAGTAATGGTAGCGAATATCATCGTAATGAAAAAGGCCGGCATCGAGCTCAGCCAGATCTTGAAATAGTTCTTCTCTCCGACCACATGAGCGGCGAATATGCCGGCAAGGGCAGTTGGCGGCACCATATCTCCAAGGCCGGCGAGCAGAGAGAGAGCCGAACAGACGACGATATCATTGTTGCCAAGAAAGGCAAGCAAGAAGGGAACTCCAAGCACTGAGGCAGAGCCATAAGAAGAAACAGCACCAAATGCCGGAATGCCAAGAGCGATTCCTGCCAACAGAGCTCCTTGCGGAAGGCCATTCAGGAAGCCCACAATGAGACCGCGGACGCCGTTCAGCGTCATGATCTGAATAAACATTCCCACACCGATTAGTATCGAAAGAATACCAAGAGAGTTCTGTATGGCCGATATCGAAATCTTAAGGAGATTGCCCTTTGCTCCCGTTATGGTCGCTACTATCGCGGAGAGCATGAAAATCAGGGGTAGACCGAGAGAGAATCCCCAACTAACGTTTTCCAGAACCATAAGTATTACCATAAGAATCAGCGGCAAGTAGACTGCAAAGCCCTTGATTGGTTCCCTCTCTCTAGTTTTCCTGAATTCCTCGAGATCGACCGGCTTTACCTGGCGGGCTCCAATAATGAGCGAGGTGACAATTGCCAGTGGGAAGGTCATCAGAAGAAGAGGGGTGGTGAATCCAATATAAGGCATGTCGACGCCCTGACCGATGATCATTGCGGGCAAGTTTATCGGAGGTGCAATCATGCCATAGATTCCGCTCATTGCGATTATTGAACCAGCTCTTCGCTTGCTCAATCCGAGACTCTTCAGCACCGGGAAGGCAATCGCACCGGTAGTAAGAACTGTAGCTGTTGACGACCCGGTTATCATACCGGCAATCATTATGAAAAAAGTGAGCAATACGAGAAGAAAGGTTGGTTTCTTGTGAAGGGCGATCGTCATGTTTCCTGCAATTGTATTTAGAAGGCCCGACACTTTGATTGACTCCATAAAAATCATAGCAGAACCAATAACAAGTATGGTGTCAATGTAACCAAAACCACCTTCGACGAGATGCCTGAGAGGGAAGAACTCCCCAAAGGCGATCGAGCCCGCCAGCGCGGAGAACATCAATGAAACGGAAATAGGGATCTTAATAACAGCCAGACCCACAAACGTTATCAGCATTACTAAAAAATACCAGACTTCAGGCGTATAGATGACATTCACCCCCGGAAATTCAGTTCAAGTAAGAGAATATCCCGTTTTGCATGACTTCTTCATAAGACGGAAGATTTTCGACTTCAATCGTTTCACCTATCATCATTTCGTAAGCACCAAAAAGAGATCTTATTATCTGAAGCTGTAAACCTGCCCTGTGGCTCAAAGGATAGTCGGGATCGTTGATAACGTCGTATCTATCTCTCCATGAATCCTGTCCGGGATTTGGTGTCTCCGAAAGGAATGAAAGCGAACCAGTTGCGTCACGGATTTCAAGGTGACTTAAGCCTCTGAAGGCCCTGTTTGATTCTTCGAGCTTCATTGAAACACCATAGAAGGCTTCTATTTCCATAATCGCTACTGCTCCGATTTCAAGAGCATCGGGATGACAAACCAGTGTGTAAGCCAGACTGCTGCCGGACCGCTCATTTCCTTTGCTGTCGATATAGCTGTCAGGCGTTCCACTCTCATGCATGTCAAGATTGAAATCGACGTTCTCGGTTTTCACGAGCTGGATTATTGCGTAGGCAAGCTGCTGAGTAGGATTTCCGTCTGCAACTCCCGGATACTGCCTGTTCAAATTCCTGGATTCCGCCCCATCGTCGAGAGTGAAATCAGACTGAGCATGTTTGAAGATCTCAGGATCAGGAATGCCCTGATCAACCGGATCGGTTCTTCTGTCGCCATACACCAAGAACCTTTTGCCGGACCTGCTTTCAATAGGTATAAAATGAGGTGCCTTTCCCGTCTCGTCAGGTATTGAAGCCGCGCTGATATTTGAAAAGGGAAGTACGATTACCCTGCCTTTCGTAACTGTAACATTCTCTATGAAGACTATCGCTGCGGTTGTGCCCGAAATCTCTCTAGCATGGGTTCCTCCCATTAGAAGAAAGGTCGGTCCTTCGATGCCGCTGTCCATGAAATACACGGGAGTATCCATATTCGTGTTTCGCAGCGGAGAGAAATAGTCAGATAACCAACCGATGTCGGTGACACCGTATCCGGGACGCACATCCGGTCTGAAAAAACTTCCGAAGAGTGCAGAAGTTAGAAATAGAGCCACAATCAAAATTGCTTTTATTCTCATTAGTTTTCCTCCAAAGAAATAAGGGGCGCAAGAACGCGCCCCTTCTATTCATATTGCTATTTGCCGAAGTATTCGGCCAGTACGTCTTTCAGGTCAATTGTCTTCTCAAAAGTTGCCAGGGGAACTCCGGCCTCTTCGCTGAACGATGTGAAGAAACCGTCTAGATCGGCGTCTGATTTTACAAAGTATGCATCTGCAAAAGGTGCGAGTTCGGTGACTATTCTGTCGGAAGACGGACCCCTTCTCGATTCGCCTTCCAGATTGCAGATAACTACTTTCACACCTCTTTCTTCAGCCGCTTCGGCGAGTGACTTCACTCTCCGGATCTCTGCCTCGATATCTATGTTGGCAGCCCCAAGGCCTTTTCCGCTGGCTCCAACGACCAGCACGAGGGTCTTGAACTGAGAAATGTCCACGGTCTCTACGCTAAGAAGCTTTTCAAAAGTGTATTCCAGCTTGATCATCTTTGCAACCACTGTGAACTGAAGCGCGCCAGGAGATTGCCCGGCCGAAGTAACTGCAACTGGTTCTTCAAGAATTAACTGCTCTTCGGTTCCCTCTGCAGCAAACCCTAAGAGTGCAAAAAAGACAATCAGTAGTGCCGTAATCAATAGCCTTTTCAAATCACATCATCCTTTCTATTTCTCAAAATTCCGGTGCGGAAGCAGATCCTAATCTTCTTATGGAGCCGGCTCCTATCATCAAACCGTTTTCTTCAACAGAAACAAGATTCGGCCCGCCAAAGAAGAGATCGGGGTATGAATATACATTCAGTTGATGTCCAAGAACCTTTTCGAGGAAGTCAAGTGTAGTCTGTGGATAGCCTTCTTCAATTCTAAGATCCTTGTAAGTTGTGTAACCAACGAACTTGGGCGTTCTTATTGCCTGATCCACAGGCATGTTGAAGTCTATAAGGTCAACTGCCAGCTGAACCATGGTGGATATTATTCTACCGCCTCCAGGTGTACCGATTACCCAGCGAACCTTTCCATCCTTCTGAATTATTGTCGGACAGATTGTCGTTCTCGGTCTCATTCCCCCGGTAAGGTTGATGACGTCTCCTTCTCTGTATGAGGAGGCAAAGTTGGCCATCTCATTGTTGAAAAAGAATCCTTTGAAATAAACGCTTGTACCGAAGAAGCTCGAGATCGTCTGGGTCCAGGCAACGGCGTTTCCGTCTTTGTCAACAATAGAGAAATGGGTTGTCGATGGCGATTCTTCCACTCCGCTTTCATTAGCGGCTACCGACTCGAGAGCTTCGAGTAGGACCTCTTCATAAGTTGATCCATCTGCAAATGGGTAGGCGTCTCCCTGATAGTCATAGTAGGAAGCTGGATCGAAGGCCTGTGACAGATCGATCGCCATGAATCTTGTTTTGGCATATTCTTTGCTCATGAAGGCTTCATAAGGAAGATCGTAGAACTCCGGATCGCTTATGTAAGCTCTTCTGTCGACGTCTCCAAGAACCAGCGCCTGCTGAATAATATGAACTGCCAGAGGATCGTCCCAGCTCATTGCGGGAAGATTGTAGTTCTCAAGAGTATTGAGAACGGCAATAAGCTGAGGGCCGGAAACCGGCGGGTGCGGAACATAAAAATCGTATCCCCTGTAAGTCCCGTGAAGCGGCTCTCTAACGATAGCCCTGTACATCTCGAGATCCGATTTTCTCATAAAACCGCCGACTTCAATCATGAACTCTTCTATCTCATCTGCGAGGCTTCCAGTGTAGAATGTATCGATGCCTTCCTCTTTTATCCTTTCAAGAGTCTCTGCCAGCTGGGGATTTGTGAATACTGACCCGGCTTCCCAGACAAAACCCTCGTTCAAGAAATCGAAGCCGTTTTCGAGAACAAGTTCGTACTTGTCGGAAGTAGTCTGGGCGAACGTTTGGTCGACTATGAATCCATCTCTTGCAAGGTCTATCGCGGGCTGAATGAGATCTGCCAGAGGAAGTGTTGCTCCCAACAGCCAGGCTTCCTTTATTCCGGCAAGGACTCCGGGAACACAGGCTCCCTTTGGAGTGTAATTGGCTTTGCTTATCGTAAGTCCGAGCTCGGAAAGAGCTTCGTAAGAAGCTGCCATCGGAGCTGCACTCCTGAAGTCGATAGCGAATTTGCTTCCGTCGGCCATTGTGATCACTGCATAGCCTTCTCCGCCCAAGCCGGATGCGTAGGGTTCGACAACGCCAAGAGCAAAACTCACGGCAATGGCAGCGTCAACAGCGTTGCCTCCCATCTCGAGAATCTTTGCGCCTACTTCGGCTGCGTAATTGTTGACTGCAGCCACCATTCCATTGCTTGAGGCAACAGTCGGAGCAGTCACGGTAGCAAAAGAGGCCGTGAACGTGAAGGCGATAAGTGTAACGAGCAATACTACTTTTTTCATTCTTTCCCCTCCAATCTAGAAATGTGTGTTTCTCATGAAACTGGATTAAGATAAGTCCCCAGACCATCAACCAGCCCCTCATAGGGCGGAATGTCCGAAAGAAGGATCATCCTCTCGGGAAACATCATGTTCCAGGAATCGACTAGAACTCTTATTGTTGCAACATGTCTCGCTACTCTGAGATCAAGAGGATAACCTGTTTCGTCATATGGAGCGAACAATTTCCCATCTTTGGAAGCCTGCAAGTAGAACTTGTCGATCCCTTTTGTCACGAGATCTTCCGTTGTCTTTCCCCGCAGTCTTCCCTGTGAAGGATTTGATACTTCTAGAAGAACAACCTGAGCATCTGAATTATCCCCGATCTCTCTGTGAGTAAGCCCTCTGAGATTGATTGGAGACTCTTCAAGTCTGATGTCGATGCCTTCCATCTCAAGCATCATCTGAGTCATAATTGCCAGTTCTGCGGAATCCTGGTGAAAGACGATTGCATTGTTTACAGGGTACTCTGGCGAAGACTCATGTAGATCGCAAACCAGATCTATTTCCTCTTCGAGCACTAGATTCATAATAGCGGCTGCCACCTTTTCGGTAGAATAACCGTCTTCTCGTCCGGGGAAAGTCCTGTTCAAGTTCGATACTTCTCCTCCTCCAAGCGTAGCGCCTGTCGGGTGCAGGTAAATAGTAGGATCAGGCCATTGAGAGATAGGATTAGTCCTTCGAGAGCCAAATCTGAATACTCTCTCAGTACCGTCCGGCAATTCTATAGAAAAGAACTGAGGAGCTCCCTCCATCGCATCGTTGTGGGTGAAGGCGCTATGGTTGGAACGTGGTATTACGTATATAGTGCCCGAGATCGCAGACACATTCTCGACGAAGACTACGGCCGCGAGAGTTCCCCCCGGTTCGTTCGGATGTGTTCCGCCCAAAAGGAGGAACTTGCCGCCCTCTTCAGAACCCTTGATAATGTACACTTCCGTGTCCAGCATGGTTCCTCCAATCGATGGCAACCACTCGCTCAGCATTTTTATCTCGGTTACACCATTTCCGGGAACGATAGGTGGGTCCTCCCACATTGCCGTGAATGAAAAGGCCGAGAGAATCACGACAACCACAACAGAAGAAATGAATATCAAGAATTTGAAGTGTCTTTCCAAGTATACCAGTCCCTTCTGCCTCGAAGAAACCCAACTCCGTTTGCATTTCGCATATCTACAAGAACTCAGCAAAAAGCTCCAGTTAGAGGGTCGCTGAATTCAATCGGGTATCTAGGAGGCTTGTAAATGATGGTACGATATAATCATTATACTACTGAATTCTGTGCAAGGAGGACTTTGAAAAAATGTCAACCTGTTAATAATTTCAAAGCAATAAAAGTCTATACATCCAAACAAACGCATGTAGTCTAATTTGCTCTCGTTATTATGATCGAATAACCATCGGATTTCTCATTGAAGATCAAAGACTTGTGTTTGATGATCCTTTGAAACTTAACTTGCCGTTGGGGAGTTGATTTCGCTTAAGAACAGTGGTTCTGGGAGTTCTTGCGAATTATTCGGAGCTTGAGATGAGATGGCTAGGTTTTTCATCACTTGTATTTATGACCCTTCTTCTGTTTGTTCAAACAGCAGTTTCATCGCTGGATTTCGAGATTATCATGGTGCCTTTTCTTTCGATAATCGTTGTCGGATTCGTATGGGAGGCTTTCAGAGAGTTTCCCTCCAAACCTTCATCTGACGTAAGCCTTATGGGATATGTGACCTCGCTGGTTTGGGTTAGCGCAGGCACACTGACGGCGTATTTTGTAAGCATTTATCTTGGGCTTGGAGCGATAGTGGCCGCAGCGCTCGTTGGTCTTGTTGGTGCTGCGCTAGTTAAGGACCACGCTGTTGAAATCTATTGCGGGGCTTTCGTTGGAATGGTCTCTCCCGATGTTCTTCACGACTTAGGACACATAGTTTTGGCAGGGGTGATCGCAGGAACAATATACTTCATCGCCAGGGACGTCTTTGAGGGTTATGGGGGAAAGCTTGGGGCAATAGCGTTCAGCAGCTGGATAATAGTTTCTACAAGCTCTAGATGTGAACTGATTGACGTACTGCTCGAATTTCGTCACTTCGGGATAAGTATAATGCTCTTCAGCCTGGCTTCAGCAGTACTGACGTATGTGTTGTCCATAAGACTGAAAAACGGTCCCGTCGTTGCATCCAGCCTGGTGAGTCTACTTGGAGGGTTGCTACTGCCTGCATTTGGAGCCGAAAACGCGGCAGAACTGGCGGCCGTTGTGATGGCTGCCTCCTTTGTCGGTATGTCTTCCAGAGAGAAGTTAAGGAGCGAAAAGGCAGTTCTTTTCAGTGCGCTGATTATGGGAATAATGTTCATATATAGCGCCAATCATTTTGGAGGAGCCGGAGGAAAGCTTGGAACGCTCGCTTTTGGAAGCGCGGTCTCATCGAGGGGACTGGTATCCCTCGGAAAGATGATTATCCGAAAGAGAGCTGTTAACTAGACTAGTGTTCAATTATTAAGGGAGATTCGATTACATGGATTACTCCGTCTCTGCACAGAATATCTCTTTCGATTATCGGGATTCCGTTTACGGTGGACTGATCACTTATCCTTATGTTCAAGGGCTTTCCATTAGCTGCAAATAGGGTCTGAGCAATCCTCAGTTCAGAGTGTAGATATTCGTTTGGAATGATGTGATAGGCTAGCAGTTTCCCCAGGGATTCTCGGTCGCTGTAACCCAGCTTAAGATCCTCTTTAAGATTGATGAGTGCCTCATTTGGTACAGCAAAGACGGTGATACGATTTTCCTCGTTTGATTGATCATCGAGATCCAGATTTTCGAGAAGTGTCGTCATGAGATCGAATCCCTTTTCTTCAAGACCCTCCTTGATTGATGGCAGGGTTCTCCGAGAATTCCGTGGGAACATCACATGATCGATTATGTGTATGATTCCGTTTCTTGCTTCTATATCGCCCACGATTATCAGGGTGTCTTGAATGCCCAACCCGGATTCAGTTACTTTCACCTCAATTATCTCCCCTTGTAGCGATCTCACTTCGTTTTCAAGGATCAAATCACCAGTTGTGAAGAGACCTTTTGATATGTGATAAAGAAGCACCTCACTTAGCCATTCCGGGTCACTCATTAGAGCTTCCATTGTTTCACATGGTATTCTGGCGAAGGCAACATCGCTCGGCACGAAGATGGTTATCGGACCCTCACCTTTCAAAGCATCCACAACGGCCGTCTCTTCAAAAGCAGACACTGCCACGTCCAGTATTCCTGTATTCCTCATTACCTGGGCGATGTCGGGCTCTTCACGGGGAAATATCACAGAATCTATCACATGAATTATGCCATTCGATGCCTGGATGTCCCTGACCACTATTGTTGAACCGTCGACTCTTATTCCACCTCTTGCGTCGATTCCAAGGGTTTGACCGAGAAGCGTGTCGATCTCGGGTTTCTGAACGATAACTTGAGATGTCATTTTGCCGCTAACAATATGATATAGAAGAACTCTCTGTGAGTAAGAGGCATCAGCTGAAAGCTTCTCGCCAGTTGCAGGGGGAAGCTTAGCAAAAGCTCCGTTAATGGGTGCAAACAGAGTGAATGGCCCTGGGCCTGATAGGAGAACGTCAAGCCCTGAGGACTCGACTTTTCTTGACAAATCACTAAGCTCTTCAGTTTCACGCAGCATCGAAAGAATGTCGTTTTGCCCAAAAACAATTAGCGATGAAATCACTATAAGAACAAGAAGCAAATTCCTTACCATCACTTCACCTCCTCGGCCGAAAACCGAAGATTGTACCCATAGGAATTGTACAACGAAAGCCGAATTTCGATTAACGATTTTCGGTGTAGTAAAAAAACGGGAGACGGGCAACATCGACCCGGCTCCCGAAGAATTAAGCGAGGCTACTTCTTTGGTGTCTCTTTCTTGCCTTCTTTTTTTGCTTGCTTCTTGACTTCTTTCTTCTTGTCCGCCATACTGGACATCGTTTCTTGTTGCGGCTCATGGCCGCACCAATTGAGTTTTAACAATGTTTTTTGCAAGTTGCTTCTAATATTTGCCCTGCTATGAAAAGTATTGGAATGAAAACTCATTGCTCCAACTGGGAGCGAACAAACAGAGACATCGTCGACTCACAGAGAAGCCGAATCCGTTTGAAACAGACCGCCCGAAGATTCGATTTGCCGGCCTAACGCTTGAATTGTATGATCTTCAATGAAACGAAAGGAAATTAATCGATCTGCAAGTATAATATACTAACGGCAAATTTAGGAGGCTAAGAGAGATGAGGAGCATTTTGATCAATGGGGAAGTTGCTTATAACGCTTCTTCGCAGATACTCAACAGCGATACTTTTAGAGAGATACTTGCAGAACTCATAAGAGATTCCGAAGAAAAGAAGAACTCGCTTCTTTCGTTGTTCGAGCCGTTTCTGAAGAATACAGATACAGTAGATACCTCCATAAAGTACGATATCGAGGGGATTATAGAGCTTCTTCTTGCACTTACGATCGATCCGATTGAGAAGATTGATGGTTCACCGTATTATTCCTTCCCAAAGATGAGCAACAAGAAAGAACTTCTTGTAAGGTTTGTCGAGAGCTTGTTTTCTCTGTGGAGAAACAAGCACAGATTCATAGTAAAGAGAGATGAGTACACCCCGAATCGCTTCGATAGAATTTTCAAGCAGATGGTTCTTGTAAGAACCAACACAGACCTCAAAGGTTTGGTACTCAGCCTTTACAGGCAGATACTGATAAATGTTTCCGATGTCAGACTAAAGATTTTGAGACAGGAACCAGGTGGTGCTCAGGTGGGATTCATTGTTGATCGCCCTGAAGTAGATGAGAGAGTTAGGGTGGACGGAGCCGACTTTCTGTACGACATGGCATGCGTCTGGAGTATAGTCTTCGAGCCACCGGTAATCTTCTATACCAGGTCAAACAAAAGACAGGGATTGTTTAAGGTCTATGACAAGCCCGTTCTGAGAAGACTGGATATCTCTTCAGGAAGAGACTGGTTTTTGTTTCCCATTCACGTAGGCTCCAAACTTGTCTTCGTGGTGGTAAACAAAGAGTACCTGGCTCTGGCTGCCGGTCTGGGGAATCTGTTCGAGCTCGCGAGTTTCGATATCGTCAAGTACAAGAAGCCCGATGGCATATACGTTTTGGGATTAGACAACTCTCTCTTTGAAGAGAGCGGGGACTTCAACGGAGTTATTTACAGAGAAGACGATGGCACTTATGTGGGAGTAGTCGGGGATGATCCCAAGATCGACTATTTCGGCTACATGAAAAAAATGATACTCACAATTCACAACTTGCTTGTGATCGATGAAGGCAGGCTTCCGATTCATGGAGCTCTGGCTCACATAAAACTGAGAAACGGAAAAAAGGCCAATGTAATGCTGATTGGCGACAGCGGAGCCGGTAAGTCCGAAACCCTCGACGCTTTGAACAGGCTTTCTTCGGAAGTATCCGAGGTAAACATCTTGATCGATGACATGGGATCTCTCGACATAACTTCATCCGGTTCCGTGGTCGCATACGGTACTGAAACGGGAGCCTTTGTACGTCTTGATGATCTTCAGCCTGGGTATGCCTATTCAACGATGGATCGAAGCATATTCATGAACCCTAACGAGATTAATGCCAGGGTGATTGTCCCCTATTCCAACTATACGGAGATCATTAAGCCGACAAAGATTGATTATTTCCTCTATGCAAACAACTTCGACGAGAACACTGAGGACGACCTTCGCATTTTCAGTGACCCTTCCGAAGCGGCGGAGGTCTTTTCGAGCGGCGCGAGGATGGCCAAAGGAACTACGTCCGAGAAGGGTCTGACTTACAGTTACTTCGCGAATCCTTTTGGAGCAATTCAAAGGCGGGATAAACACGAGGTAATAGCCGATCGCTATCTAAAGGCCATGATAGATGCGGGGGTAACGGTTGGCGAGGTCAGGACGAGGTTAGGAATACCGGGATTCGAGATGGACGGGCCCCTGAGGGCCGCTAAGGCTATGTTAAAGGCTATAGACGAGCAGGACTGAGATAGAGCTGACGCCTGCTACAGCTGGTAGAATCTATAGTATTGGAAAAGACTGACGTATCGATTGGGTGGTGAAAGCTGTGTCGAAAAATGTAATTGAAGTGAAGAATCTCCGGAAATATTATGGCGACACAAAGGCTGTTGACGGAATAGAATTCGATCTCAGAGAGGGAGAAGTACTGGCCATTTTGGGTCCCAACGGCGCCGGCAAGACCACAACTGTGGAGATGCTTGAAGGACTGAGAAGGCCCGACGCAGGTACAATAGAGTATTTCGAGGAAAGACTTCTTCCTTCCGGCGAAAGGGTGAAGGAGGAGATCGGTGTTCAGCTCCAATCGTCGAGTTTTTTTGAATATCTCACTGTCAAAGAGACTCTTGACCTTTTCAGAGGTCTTTACCGGAAGAGTATTCCATCAAGAGATCTGATCAAAGAGGTCTCGCTGGAAGATAAAGCGAAAACCTACACAAAGAATCTCTCGGGAGGTCAGCTCCAGAGGTTGGCAGTTGCAGTGGCTCTTGTAAATGATCCAAGAGTAGTGTTTCTGGATGAGCCCACCACCGGACTGGACCCTCAGGCAAGGAGAATGTTGTGGGAGACGATATTGGCCCTTAAGAAGAAGGAAAAGACGGTAATCCTTACGACTCATTACATGGAAGAGGCAGAACGACTGGCCGATAGAATAATCATAATGGATTACGGAAAGATAATCGCTAGAGGGACTTTGGATGAGCTCATTGACTCTATAGATGCGGAAAATATCGTCACTTTTAGTGTTCAGGGAGAGGATCCCGTACCTAGGGAATTTCTGGATATGGAAGGTCTTCAACATGTTGAGAATCGCGAGTATTCGGTGACAACGAGGGATGTAGAGAGAATTCTAGGTCGGCTTTTCGAGAGATCGAAGAGATTTGGCCTTCTCCTGGACGACGTTACGATTCGAAAGCCCAATCTGGAGGACGTCTTTATCACCCTTACCGGCAGAAAACTGAGGGACTGAGGTGGATTTCATGAGCAGATTGTGGAATTTCACGTCAGGGCTTTTCAAGAGCGAAATCAGAGAGTTCCAGGTGATGTTCTGGAGTTTCATCTTTCCCCTGATTCTATACTTCATACTGACGTCGGTTTTCGGGCCCTTTTACGGGGGCGATACGCAGGGAGTGAGTTTCAGAGTGGGGATTGTGAGGGAGGAGAATCTTGCGGGATTTGGAAAGATTATCGACGAAGTCATTGAAGGGATCTCCTCGGAGAGCGGTCCGTTTGTTAAGAAGGAGTACGGGTCAATCGATGATGCTCTAGATGATCTTAGAGAGGGAAGGCAGGATATCGTGCTCGTTATTCCCGCCGGAACCAACGCCAAGATGACAAGCGCGCTGGCACTAAAGATGGGCGAGGTACCCCTTCGAGTTCACTATATCAGCGGCAAAGAATCGTCCTCGATCGCTTCGGGCATTATGGAGGAAGTAATAAACGAAGTGAATCTCGAGATCGAACGGCGGAGCGGAGGAGATTTCCTAGACATTGTGACGGAGACAAGGGTTATCTCCGCAATTGAAAAAGAGCCCTTTGACTACAAAGAGTACATCTTCCCGGGGGTTGCTTTGATGATGATTCTTTCGGTAGCACTTTTGAACAGCCCCTTGGGTCTAATTCAGTACAGAGAGTCCGGGGTGAATAAGAAACTCTACACAACGCCTTTGAGATCTCTTGAATACTTTGCTGGCCACTTAGTCAAATTGATAATAACTATGCTTATCTCGCTGGTGCTTCTGTACCTTGTGGCCACTTTTGTCTACAGGGTGGGCGGTTCAATCTTCGATATCAGGTTTATCCTGACTCTGCTCTTTTCAATGATTGTTACGGTATCTTTTGGTCTAATGATAGCTTCCTTCTCGAAAAAGCTCTCAACAGTTTCCGTTCTTGGGCAGACTCTGTACCAGATAATGATGTTTCTCGGGGGCCTTTACTTCCCCGTATTTGATCTCCCATGGGGGATCCGTTGGTTGGTCTACGCATTACCGACCACCTATCTTGTCGAGCTCAGTAGAAGGGTAATGGGTTACCAATTCGCGCCGCTTTCGGTGGGCTGGCTGATAGTGGTACCTCTAATCTGGACTGCATTCTCACTGCTCGTTTTTGCCGTGAATTTCAAGAAGGTGATGGGCTATGAGTAGAAACAAGTTGAAAGCTGTCTTCATCGCCTTTGCAAAGGAAGCGTTCAGAAACAAGCTCGAAGTCTTTTTCACGTTGTTCTTCCCGATGATATTCCTGCTGCTCTTCGGTTTCTTTTTCGGCGGCTCAAGTGATTATCAAAAAACCTCCGTAGGCCTTTATCAGACCGGAACTTACGATATTTCTCCGGTAATTGAGGAGACGGGGGCATGGAGTCTAAGCCTCTTTGACGATGAGACGAGCCTGGAAGAAAAGATAAAAAGCGGAGATATCTTGCTGGGAGTTACATTCGATGGTGAGAAAATCTCCTATCTGTACCGTGAGGGTGATGTTGGTCAGCTGAGTACAATAGAAATGGCCAGGGCAAGTATCTCGGCGGCCGTTGAGAAGGAGATTAACAATGTGAAGTCGGTGATTGTTGTTGAGAACATCCCTGAGACAGCCGGAAGAGTTCGCGCAACCGATGCCGATTACACAATGTCTGGCGTCGTAGCGATCTCTCTCCTTTCGGCCGGGATGTTTTCAGTGATAAGCGTCTTCGGAAGGTACAGAAAGAGGGGAGTTCTTGATAGATTCAAGATCACTCCGCTCAAACCCTTGACTTTCATTTTTGGAAGCACTCTGACTAGATTCCTGGTTAGCATTGTATCGATACTCCTAATCATGATTGTGAGCAGGTTGCTGTTCAGGACTACCTTCCAGACAGATTGGTTGCTATTCCTTATCTCAATAATCTCCTCCACTTTGGGGATGATGGCACTTGGACTCTTTCTGACGCTTATTTTCAGAAATCCAGAGACGGCAGAAACTGCTGCAAGTATTCTGATGGTTTTAATGGTCTTTCTGGCTGGCATATATTTCCCTCTCTCCTTTTTGCCCGATTATCTGAGAATAGTGTCCGCGTTTCTTCCCGTAAAGTATGTGGCAGAACTTATGAGGCATTCCCTTGGAATAGAGTTGGTCTCTACAGCGTACTTTGTCATAACTAATGTCGTGCTATCCTTCAGTGGAGTATTGCTTCTTTACTTCACCGGAAAGCGTTATTTGAGAGCTTCTTGAGAAAGGGCGTATAATCTGTTTTTCGAGAAGACATGATAAAACCGTGTTGCTATAATGAATCTGAAGGGAGGCTTTTTGAGTGAGTGATACTGTAAGAATTGCTGAAGGGATACACTGGATAGGAGTGAATGACTTTGAGACTCATCTTTTCGAGGCGCTATGGCCGCTTCCAAGAGGAGTGTCCTACAACTCATATATCTTGATAGATGATAAGGTCGTCCTTATAGATACAGTGAAGGGTGCATTCTTCTCTGCTTTTCTCGATAAGATCAAGTCTCTGCTACCTGAGGGGAAGAAAGTTGATTATCTTGTCGTCAATCATATGGAGCCAGATCACTCCGGTTCGATTAAGGTTTTGAGAGAGGCCTTTCCTGACCTAAAGGTGATCGGAAATGAAAAGACGATAGAAATGCTCCATGCATTCTATGATGTCACAGATAATTTGATCGCAGTCAAGGATGGTGAGGAGCTCGAAATTGGTTCAAAAACTCTGCGGTTCTACATGACACCAATGGTTCACTGGCCAGAAACCATGATGACATATGAAGAATCCTCTGGAGCCCTCTTCTCCGGAGATGCCTTTGGAGGTTTCGGTGCACTTAACGGAGGGATTTTCGACGACGAAGTTGATGTAGATTTCTTTGAGGATGAAGTTCTCAGATATTTCTCAAACATTGTCGGCAGATACAGCTCTATGGTTCAAAAGGCGTTTGAGAGACTATCGGGTGTAGATATAAAGATCATCTGCGCCACTCATGGGCCAGTTTGGAGAAGGAACCCTTCCAGGATTATTGATCTTTATGATCGCTGGAGCAAGCAGGAAACGGAACAGGGAGTCGTTTTGGTTTATGGTTCAATGTACGGTAATACGCAGAAAATGATGGAAGCTGTCTCTTCAGGTCTTGTTAAGGGTGGTGTTGACAAGATCAGGGTTCACAACATATCGACGACGCACATATCTTTCATTATCAGAGATATCTGGAGGTTCAGAGGGCTGGTAATGGGAAGTTGCACTTACAACATGGAGCTGTTCCCTCCGATGAAGCAGCTGATTAGCGCGATAGAGAACAGGATGATGAGGAACCGCAAGATAGGTGTTTTCGGTTCCTATACCTGGAGTGGCGGAGCCCTGAAAGAGCTTCAGCAGTTCGCTTCGAGATCAAAGTGCGATCAAGTGGGACCCGTGATAGAAGCAAAAAGCTGTCCAACGCAAGAGGATCTCGACAAGTGTGTTGAACTGGGTCTGAACATGGCAGCGGCGATAAGGTCATAAACTAGTGCCTGTCTCTTCTGCAAAATCGATTGGTAAGCATTTTGCGAGAATTGTGATTGGCACAGATAATTGAGAGATCTAATTCAACTGAATAGCTCATTTATGAAGATTTCAGAAGGAACGACAAGGAGCCTCTCAAGTGGTAGAGGCTCATTCCTTTCTTCTTAGTTGCTCCTGCCATTTGCCGCACCGGTCGCCCCAAACTGCTATTATTTCTCCGTCGGCTTTCACGTTGATTCGCAGCTGTTCGAACAACCGTTGCAGATGAAACTTGAAGGGCGGAAGTCGAGATTCAAGTAGTCGAAACCCTTGAAGGACGTCTCTTCGGACTTTCTCTCGATCTCCTGGCGCGCAAGAATCGCGCCGCCAATGGCTCCCATGACTTCGTAGTTCTCAGGAACTACTACTTTTCGTGGCCGACTGCCTCTTCAAATGCCTTCTTTATTCCCTTGTTAGCTGCCACTCCGCCCTGAAAAACAAAAGGCGGCTCAAGTTTCTTACCTCGTCCGAGATTGTTTATGTAGTTCCTGACAAGTGCTTTGCACAAACCCCATATAATGTCGGACTTAGAGAAACCGTACTGTTGTTTCGCTATCATATCTGACTCCGCAAAAACTGTGCATCGCCCTGCTATCCTAACTTCTGTCGTAGCCTGAAGGGCGAGATCGCCAAACCTCTCTATGGGGACTCAGAGCCTTTCTGACTGATGATCAAGGAAGGAACCGGTTCCTGCCGCACATACAGTGTTCATGGCAAAGTCGGTTACCATACCTTCTCTTATCGGTATTATTTTCGAATCCTGGCCTCCTATCTCAAAGATCGTCCTCACATTTCCGATTTCCCTAGAGGCAGCGACGCCGTGAGCAGTTATCTCGTTCTTTACGATATCGGCACCTAGAAGGACTCCTGCGAGCTGTCTGCCACTTCCGGTAGTTCCTACTCCCATGACAAGCGGCTCATTCAGTTCCTCCCTAAGCTTCGCGAAACCCAGCTTAACGGCGTCCATAGGTTGGCCGTTGGTTCTGACGTAATACTTGAAAACTATATCGCCGCTTTCGGAAAGCGCCACTATGTTGGTACTCACCGAACCGACATCTACTCCAGCAAGAATCTCCACAGAAATCGCTTCACTTGTTAGCGGCAATGCGTTTGAGCTTAGAGTTTCTAATAAGATCGACAAAAGCCTCTATTCTCGTCACTTCTGGAGACCCCAAGTTTACCGGCAATGGGATAAATCAACTTTGGTGAAGTGATGTCTTCAGTACTGCTTTGAATGTCCAGTGTGAGCAACTTCGACCTGACTGACGGGATTCCATGTTCTATCATGTCGAGTAGTCCCATGAACTTGGGGCAGAAGAACTTGCCCTCTCAACTGAAACCATTCTGGGCACAAATACATAATCAACGCCCTGATCGACCAATCTGAGGACGTGACTGTTGTATATCTTGATCGGAACGCAGATCTCTGGAACGGAGACTCCGATCCCTCTGTCAATCGTCTTCTTGTCGGTCTTCTGCGTTGTAATTACCTCTATTCCCAGTTCTTCAAAGAGATGGACCCAGTACGGCCCGTAATAAATAATATAAGAGTGCTCCAGCTATTCCTATCCTCAACTTATCTCTTCCCCACCGACCCGTACCGACAGGGTGTGGCATTTGACCAATATCAAATATAGCCATCCGTTGTCGACTGGAACAACGCTGGCAATGTAAAAGCTTCTGATCAGGACCAGTCTCGGACAGCTCCTGTGTGCGATGGTTTAATCTCTCTTTAATTACATAGGGGATAAGCTTGGTTCATAACCAAACGAAGAAGGGAGGTTAAAGAAAATGAGAAAGCTACTATTCTTGATTGTCTTGCTCTCCGCGTTTTTCTTCTCTGGGTGCGTGGATCTTACTTTGCCAGAGGCTGACAGGGGAACGGTGAGAGTTGTTCTTACCGATGCGGTAATCCCTATCGAAGAGATTGACTCTCTTATCGTAAGGATTGAAAGCATAAAGCTCTATGGATCCGAGGAGGTTCCTCCAGATGAATACGAGCCTTTTGTGATTGTCGACGAGCCATTTGAAGTAGACATTCTTACTCTTGTGGGAGCGACTTTCGAACTGCCCGACACTACAGGAGTCGTCGGTGTATATAACCAGTTGCGGATAGAAGTGTCTGCGGCAACTATGACGGCCAATGAGATAGTCTATCCAGTAACCGTCAACTCTGGATCATTGAAGATCAACAATCTGGGTCTCGAGATTGACGAGGGTTCTGTGACTAATGTTGTTCTGGACTTTGACTTGTCGAAATCCCTGAAAATCAACGGCCGGTGGGAGGACATCGTCAGTGAGGCCGAGATCTCAGGCGAGAAGAAAAGCCACGAAGACAAGGTCCACATGACGCCTGTAATCCATGTGCGCCACGGAAGCCTTTTCGATGTAACGGGAGTTGCCTCTGCGGATCAGTTGCCTCTCCTTGCAGCGCTGTTTCCAGAAGTTGATGGCGAGGCGCTTATGACGTTTACCCATATAGACAATCCGATTTGGGAGGAAGGCGAGTTCAGATTCTGCAAGGTTGGTCCTGGAGAATATAGGCTGGAGTTCTTCGACAATTACATGGAGGAAGGTTTCTCGGTCGATGAAAGCGAATCCAGATATCAGTCCCTTTCAGTTACCGTTGTAGATAAAGACGTCGATCTTGGTACAATTGTCTTGGTTGAGAAATAGGTGCAGCATATAGTTAAGTCTCGGTCTGCCCTCAATGAGTTTGGGTTGATTAACTGGAAAGCACGAGGGGATTCATCCGTTCAACACTGTCGATGGTTTGCGGAAGTGAAGGTGGAACTCATATGAAGAGAATCATTTGTCTCGCCTACGCTATTGCTTTGGTGTTTTCAGCCGCACTTTCGGTTGGTACTGTGCTTGAAAGCGAGCAGTCTTTGCTTGGTTACCTGGTTGGGGGTGGGGACTTTGAGCTATCAGTCAGCATCACCTTAATTCAGAAGGTGCAGCGGATAGCTGCTGGTGAGATTCTCGCTATCTTTGTTCTTCCCGAAGGGTTGGTAAGGGTTGTGACCGACTCCAGAGTATTCACGCTCTCTTCAGACGGTGAGATTTCCGAAATAACGGAAGCTAGCGAGGCCGGCATTTTATCAGAAGTAAAGATAATTGACGCCTTCTCTCTTGTTTCTCTGCAGTCAAGGGAGGAGGTTCGCGGTATCTTTCTGGTACAGGAAGAGAACGGTCACTTCTGGCATGTAATAACTGAGACGATGTCCTACAGGTTAGCAAGCAGTTTTGCTTCAACGTTAAGCGTAACGGCAAATGAGAAGGCGCTTGAAGAGGCAAGCGAGAGACTGCAGAAGTCCCTGGTTGAGAAAGAGGATTTGACTCCTTCGGAAAAGCCTGGCAAGCCCGACGAACCGGGCAAACCCGATGATCCTGGCAGGCCCGATGATCCAGGTAAGCCCGACGATCCGGGCAAACCCGATGATCCCGGTCAGCCAGACACTCCTCCCGGCAAAGAAAACGGAAAGAATTGATGCTCGATGAAACTCTTGATAGTTGAAGATGAGAAAAGACTGCTCGATAATGTCGTCTCTTTTTTTGAGCGTTCCGGATTTCTTGTGGATGCCTCCCAGAATGCAGAAGAAGGACTGGATCTTGCCCTTGAGCGCAGCTATGATTGTATTGTCCTCGATGTTCTCCTGCCCGGCATGAACGGTTATGAATTCTGCCGCTTTCTGAGAGAAGAGATGAAGTCCGATGTCCCCATAATAATAATCACCGCACTGGGCGAAGTCGACAGCAGAATTGAAGGCCTTGAGATTGGAGCCGATGATTACGTTCCCAAACCGTTCGATCTGCGTGAGCTGGAAGCCAGAGTAAGGGCTCTTGTAAGACGAAATCAGCTGAAGATAGAATCGATAGTTCAGTACGGTCCTCTTCGTTACGATTCGAGAAAGGAAGTCTTCACCTGCTCCGAGGGAAGACTGGACTTGACCTCGAGAGAGGTTTCAATCTTCGCACTGCTCTTCCGAAACCCGGGAGCTGTCTTCTCCAGAGAAGAGATAACCGACAAGATCTGGGAAACAGGCTTTGAACCGCGCAGCAATATTGTTGATGTTTATATTAACTACATTAGAAGGAAACTTGAGTCGGCTGGGATGTATGACGTGATCGAAACGGTTCCGGGAAAGGGTTACAGATTCAGGGGTTTTGCAGATGACGGTTAGGGGAAAGATCTCACTCCTTTACCTCGCAACTTACGGCACCGTGGTGATTTCGCTAGGCCTTACGGTCTTTTTTGTCCTGAGGAATCTCGAATTTCGCAGGATAGATAATCTGCTCCTGTCATTTCATAACGATATAGTCAACACCTACAAATTCGCAGATCAAGAAAACAGACTTCTGAACCTTGCGGGAAATGAGGACTTTGGATTCGCCATATACATAGAAGATGAACCGGTAGCGAGTTTTCGGGCTGAACCGGAACTGTTCAAAAAAGCTGAAGGAATCGGCACAAAAGGAGACCATCGATATAGAGCGACTGTCGAGCTGATCGAAGGAACCGAAGAGAGATTCGTGACTTTTTACAATCTCGGAAAGTCCGAGGAGTATCTGAAGTTTGTTCTGGCAGCAGTGGTCTTTTCCTCGTTATCCATCTTGTTAGCCGTAAGCCTCATTGGAACAATATTCACGAGAAAACTGATAAGACCTTTTGAACAGGCCGGCAATCAAATGGAGCTGATCAGCAGAACGGGGCTGAAGGATGCCAGAATTTCGCTCAGAAAGAGTGGAGACGAAGTTTCAAAGCTTGAAAGTGAAATCAATAAGGCGCTGAGCAGAATCGAGCAGTTGATAAACGATGCGAAGCAGTTCTCTTCAAGAATCGCTCACGAATTGAGAACGCCCCTAGCAGTAATGAAATCGCATCTTCAGCTCTCTTTGACCGGCAGTTCCTCAAAAGAGAGTATGCGCGAAGCCTTGAGAGAAACTCTTGAGGAAGTGGAAAAGCTTATAAGACTCTCTGAAGAGTATCTGCTTCTGTCTCGCACAGAGATCACCGTACCAATTGAGCAGAGAGAGATAGATCTCTCCCGACTTGTACTGGAGACTACAGAGAAGATCATGATCCTTCATCCCGACAAGGAGATTGAAATACAGATCCTCCCCGATATAGTGATCAGTGCCTCCGGATACATGATCGAGCACGTAGTAATGAATCTTCTTGACAATGCCTGCAAGTATTCTACGGACGATTCTATAAAGATCAAACTGACCCGTGAAGAGGAATTCTCTCTGTTATCTGTTTCCAACAAGGGCAAAGCCGTCGATTTCATGAGCCTTGATGAATCCGTTAAGGGAGTGCAGGCTCAGGGATATGGTCTCGGCCTGAGAGTGGTCTTGTCAATTTTGCGTGCGCACAATCTTAGGCTCGATTACGAACATGAAGAGGGCATCAACAGATTCATGATCGAATTTCCCAGTGAGGCCTATTCCAGATAGCATGAGACACGGCCTGGAAGCCTGACGATTCGTTGTCTGCGTCCAGTCACAGGCTCGAGTTTGAAAGTAGTCTGGTAAGATCGAGTATCACTGACAGCGGAGGAAGAAAATGAAGCTAAATGATTTCAAACTGGAAGTTTACTTTGAGAAGCACGAGTTCGACGCACCCTACCTTCTTGCCCAGTCTGACTGTGAAGCCATGACGATCGGCGAGTTGCTGAAAATGAACGGGGAACCCCCCTCGAAGTTCATGGATACGTGGCTTGGCTACACAGAAGTTCCCGGCAATCGCGATTTGAGGACGCAAATTGCAGGGCTTTACTCGACCGTCGAAATGGAAGAGGTTATAGTTCACTCAGGCGCGGAAGAGGCGATCTTCAACTTCATGAATGTTTTTCTTCAGAAAGGCGACCATGTGATCTGCCAGTTTCCGGTTTATCAGTCACTTTACGAAGTTGCCAACGCAATCGGATGTGAAGTGACCCGCTGGGAACTGAGAAGAAGCGGGGAAGAATGGAGCTTTGATGTGGATGAACTGAATGATCTTGTTCGCCCAGAGACTAAATTACTAGTGATAAACAATCCTAATAACCCAACCGGGTACCTTGTTTCTAACAGAGACCTGATGAAGATCGCTTTCTTTACCGAAGAAAGGGGAATTTTCGTTTTTTCCGATGAGGTCTACAGAGGGCTTGAGCTTGATCAATCTATAGAAAAGCAGAAGTCCTTTGCAGATATTTCCGACAACTCTCTGGCGCTGGGTGTGATGTCGAAATCATACGGGTTGGCCGGCTTGAGGATCGGCTGGGTTGTATCTCACAACAAAAGCGTCCTGAAATCAATGACTAGATTCAAACACTACACCACGATCTGCAACAGCGCTCCCTCGGAGTATCTTGCCTGGAAGGCGCTGTGTGTAGGAGATAAGATCCTAAAAAGGAACAGAGCGATAGTTGTTGAGAACTGGGATCGAGCTGCCCTCTTCTTCGAGAAGCACTCATCGGTATTCAGAGTTTCGAGACCGAAAGCAGGACCCATAGCTTTTATACAGTTCGTTGGAGGAGACGTTGATCGCTTCTGCTCCGAGCTCCTTGATAATTCCGGAGTTCTGCTTCTTCCCGGATCGATGTATGATTACGAAGGCGGCTACTTCAGAATGGGATTCGGGCGAAAGAGCTTCGCTGAAGGGTTGAACCGGCTGGATGAGTTTCTGGATTCATCCGATAGATGACTACTCATTGAAGTGATTCCTGCTGTCTATACGTGAATAATAGATTCCAATCGACAAAACCAAAGGGATTGCAGATTCCCTGGCGAGATTTCTTAACCTTTCGTCAACAGCAAGACGGGTTGACTTTAACAATTTCTCGTGGTAGAATTATAATTGAAGACGCTTTCAGAGCGTCTTTTTTCTTTCCTCTATGATTCTAAACGAAACTCTGATCGCCGAACGGAGCGAGAGGCTCTTAGTGTCGTCCAGCCATTCTTGCGCTTGGAACCGATGTCCCTATGCTCCTCTCGGAGAACGGTGAACCGAGAACTGACTACCCGTTCTTCCAACTTTGCAACTTGGATCTTGGAACTGACAACTGTTCTTATCAAAGAACGGCGAACCGCTTTCTTTGCTCTGTCCGACCCGCAACCCCTAGCCTCGTTTTTCCCTTTCCTTACAACTTGGATCTTGGAACTGACAACTTTTCTACCAGGAGCTTAAGGAAGAGAAGACAGCAATCACCCGGCGGAAGAATATCAACTTGTTTGAACCAACTCAATTTGCCATCCTGATGTGCTCTTGATCAGGATCTGGTCTTTGATCTTATCGTTGAACGGGTCCATAATCTGGGACAGTCAACGGTAACCGCTTCTCACAGCACACTGCGGCTCTCAATACCGAGATGCTGAAACAAGTTCAGCATGACGGGCTGTATATTTTTGCTTTCGGGTCGTTAACCTACAACTTGGAACTCACAACTTGCAACTGATATCTTGCTCTTACCAACCCGCAACCGGTGAGTAGCCCAGGGGGATTTCACCCCCAGGCTCTCTCAGAACCGGACTTGAACCTCTCGATTCATCCGGCTCCCATTATCCAGCCATATAGAATATCCCCATTGTCCAGTGTACAAATAGATGAGGCTCTCTGTGAGCAAGAGCTTCTAGCCATTTACCCGCTTTTGTAAGACCTCTCCTTTTCTTGTACTTGTTTCTTACCCATTGAACTAAGGCTTTGTTTAGCCGACTCAGTACTGTATACATTTCAAATCT
>NZ_JWIM01000133.1:0-1339 GCF_002896535.1 Mesotoga sp. B105.6.4
CAATCTGATTCAGCCCTTGAAAGCTGTGAAGGTCTCAACAGTTTTAGGTGAATATGATAAGGCTTTTATCAGCTCAGTACTTCAAGTTCGTAGGTACCTGTATGGTGATGTAACAGAATTGGCTTTACGTAGATATCAGCTCGGACATTCCGGTCGACTCAGGTTCAGAGGTTTAATGAGTTATTTCCCGCTAGTAGATAACATAGAGCAGTTGAAAGAACTTGATAGATGGATGGCGAATGCTTTCGTAAATGCATTGCACAAGAGAGAGAAGAATTTCGAGGACGAAGGTATACTTGTCTCAAAAGTATTCCCATATCCAGTCGATTTTCAGACATTCATCCGAAAGTGTGAAATCAAGTCTGTGGCTGGAAGGAAGGGATTCGCAAAGATTCCAAGTTTTCTTCGAATTAGAAATGCATATAAGAAAGGAATAGAAAACCAGGGCATAGAAAGCGTTGCAAACCCTAAGACTGTCTACTATAATTATGAGCTATGAAGTATAGATTTAGGTGTGCTTGCCAGAACTGAAAAGGGATGCCTAAAGGTTTCCTTCAAGCAGATCAGAGAAATCCGTATTCCTTGAGTCTCTAGTTCTTCATTGTTCGTTCTCCATATTAGGCGCAATAAAATGATATGGTTCGCAACTGCATTAACTACCAAATTCTCAATTGAAACTTTGTGTTCCTTTCACTGCCTTCGTCTACGCTTGCAGGAAAGTGGAGCTTCAAGCTCCTTTTCAATAACGATAACAATCTCCCGCGCAAACAACTACTTTCCAGAAAAGTGTTTGCAGTATTCTTCTCAAAACCATCCTCATCTCATCTGACATACCAAGAAACTCTCTCCAGCCTGCCGGACTCCAGTTAATAAACAGAAATGTAAGCAAAAAAGGCGACTGACAAGTCTTCTAATGTCCCTATTTGTTAGCAGTGAGCGAGAAGTATTGGTCGTCCCATGAATCATCCAGCTCGATAATATGTACATGCGGTACCGCACCACGAATATCTTGCTTGATTGAGCCATTTTCAAACATCTTCCTGATCTCCACATAACCACTGTAAGCCGTATCAAAGTCTCCTGTAACTGTAATCGAAAGAGTTCTGTTGGAAGTTTTCTTTTCACTTGTGTGGATTCTTGCCTCGAGAGAGGTTTCAGGATTCTCATCCTCGTTCCAAATTCCGATCCGGTTGCTCTTCGCGTAGTGCTTAGCCTGTTCCATGAATTCATGAAGCCTTCCTTTAACGTTAGTTTCAGGAACATAATTGCAGAGTCCATTCATGACCAGAAGGAGATTAGCAGATATCAAAACCTCCGTACCTTCAAGTTCGTAAGGAAA
>NZ_JWIM01000081.1:0-1455 GCF_002896535.1 Mesotoga sp. B105.6.4
ACTAGTGTTCCTTATGCGAGACTTGACTCAATTAGCTACTTGCACAACACAATCTTCAAATAATCGTTTCCGATGCTCTGTAAAAAATGTTACAATGCTATACTGATTTTATGAGCCATTGCGCTATTTGTCATATATTACCTGAGTCTTCTCGTCTAGCTTCAAGTTCTCGCTTATGGAAGCAACTTTGAGACATAAGCAATTGCCAAAAGGGGGGGGTGGAGCATATGAGAAAGATCCAATTACTAGCACTGGTGGTAGCGAGCTTTACTGTGTTGTTCGGTATGGAAGCCCCAGGATATGTTGTGATAACCTCTTCAGACGGAGTTAAGATTCTCGTGGATGGTGTTCACAAGGGAACGGTTGTCGGAAGCCAGCTTATATTATCGCTTCTGCCAGGAACCTACACGCTTGCCGCTCAGAAAGAAGGCTATGAAGACACAAGCGTTGTCGTGACGGTCCAGTCAGGTAGATCGACGTCTGTGAGTATTGAACTGAGCCAGTCAAAGATTATTCAGGAAAAGATCCCGACTGAGCAGAAGAAGGTAGTTCTCGGGCAGAAGACAGGCACTATAAACATATACAGCATTCCTTTCCCTACGGCGAAGGTATCCATAAACGGAGTCAACTATGGAGAGACGGATATGAGGCTCACAAACTTCCCTGTCGGAAAGCTAACAGTGAAAGTAGACTCCGGTGGACAGAGTCTTCAGGCAGATTTCACGCTCAAAGAGAATGAAACTATCGATCTCCAAGCGAATTTCGTGGATGGAAAGATCTATCAATTATTCACTGTCATTTTTGACTTTCCAGATGATGTGGAAGTGACTATAGATGGGAATATTATAAAGAAGAACGAGTCCGTGGTTTTGATCGGTTCTGATCACCGTGTAGAAATGAAAGCGACCGATCTATCGCGCTATGAACCATCAAGCGTGAAACAGATAAAAGTGACGGGCAATGGCTCTTATGAATTGAGCCCAAATTTCTCGGAGGAACATATCGATTATGTCTCGACTCTTTACCCAGGAGAGCTTGTTCTTGTGGAAAAGGGCAGCTTCACCATGGGTGATACGTGGGGAGATGGTAGCAATGACGAGAAGCCAGTCCGCCTTGTAGAGTTGACCTACGACTTCCAAATAGGCAAATATGAGGTAACTTTTGACATGTACGATTGGTTCTGTGAAGAAAACGGCCGAAAGAAACCAAGCGACAACAATTGGGGAAGAGGTAATAGACCTGTTATAAACGTAAGCTGGTCGGATGCGATTGACTACTGCAACTGGTTGAGCGAGAAAGAGAAGCTTCCAAAGGCATATGATGACGCGGGTAATTTGCTGGATTCGGATGGCAGTGTGACCACAGACATAACGAAGGTAGTTGGATACAGGCTGCCGACGGAAGCCGAATGGGAGTACGCTGCGAGTGGAGGAAACAAGATCGAAGGATACAAGT
>NZ_JWIM01000134.1:0-1032 GCF_002896535.1 Mesotoga sp. B105.6.4
AGTAAAAGTTAAAGCCGCCGGAGTGGGTTTTCTCACACAAGGTACTTTTGAACCATTCGTTATGGCCCAGGGATTTGATCGACTCCATGCCGTCACCGCCTTCGTGGCGATCGACATCGATGACCAGGAACTCCCTGGTCTGCAGGGCAATCGATGCCGTTGGATGCTTTGTCCAAATGGCGTCGATTTCTTCTTTAGTGAGTGCTGGTCTGTTGGCAAACTTGACCAGCGGCCGTTTATTCACGATCGGGATTACGCTAAATCCATGTGCTGCATAGGTTTTCGCATAGTTAACCAAGTTCTCCATCTTATTTCTGTCCAGTCTGGCCTTGATTTCTGCGGGATCCAGGCGGTTTTGACCACCTTTTTGCGGGATATAGTGCATAGCAACCCCCTAGAATGGCAATTCTGATTCGTCAAACTCAGCGCCATTAGCTTGGGCGAAAGGATCTTCTTCGACTTCTGCCACCTTGGGCTGTTCAGCTGGAGCAAACTCGTAGTTGCGGTATGGCTGGTCTGGGTTCTTCTTATTCGGGCTCAGCTTGATGGTCATTTTGAGCATCTTTCCTGCGTAACCATCGAATGCCTTTTCGATGTTGTCGTAGTTAACATCCACATTATCATCCAAAAAGCATTGATTCGGCACGTCCAAGCCAACCATCGCCCCGATGATCTTAATGGTTTTGATGCTCCGAGCTAACACGAAGTCTGGCATCGGGTTACCCTTGCTGGTTACTTGTTCCAGTGTCGGGAAGATGGATTCGGTCCGGCCAGCGTAGTCGCCGTCGACTACTTCAAGGCCAAACATCAAGAACCCACGGCCGTTCTTGGCCCGGTGCGTTACGCTTTTAAGGACGCAGTTGTAGGTTCCTTCTGGAAGTGGTTCAAGGCCATCTGATACCTTGCCTTTTTTGGCGTCGAAATGTTCGTTTTCCAAACTCTTAAGTACATCTAACATTGACATAATTGTTTCCTCCTAATTAATTCTTCTTAAACATGTTTTGGCAGGATTCTAAGAGCTGCCGGATTCTC
>NZ_JWIM01000057.1:0-2309 GCF_002896535.1 Mesotoga sp. B105.6.4
CAGGCGGTTTCAAAAGGTCTGGAGGCTTTCCTTCGATTCCGCCCATCCGTTTTATCCTGCCTGTGAGTGACGGGAAGGAATTCATCAGCCCTTTTGTGTACGGGTGCAAGGGACTGTTGAATAGAGATTCCGAAGACCCATACTCCACTATCTTACCTGCGTACATGATGGCCAGAGTGTCGCTGATCTCCACAAGCAATGAGAGATCGTGGGTGATGAATATTACCGAGAAACCCAGAGTCTTCCTCAGCTCCTGTATCTTTTCGATTATCGTTCGCTGCACGACAACGTCCAACGCTGTCGTCGGTTCGTCCATAATAATCAACTCGGGGTTCAGGATCAGCGCCATAGCAATCATAACCCTCTGTTTCATCCCTCCCGATAGCTGATGAGGGTAAGAGTCGAACCTATCTCTAGGAATGTCTACCAGCTTCAACACTTCGATAGCCCTGTCGCGAGCGTTTGATTGCGATGCTTCTCTGTGGGCATGTATTGCATCAATGAGCTGCTCACCGACTGAAAGAACCGGGTTGAGTGCATTCATGGCAGACTGGAACGCCATCGAAATATCGACCCATCGTATCTTCTTCATCTGCTCTTCGTTGAGTTTCACCAGATCGATGCCCTTAAAAATCAGACTGCCGCTTTCTATAATGGCGTTATCTTTGAGAAGTCTCATGATCGCATAGGCCAGTGTTGATTTTCCGCATCCCGATTCACCGGCGATGCCCAGGAAGCCACCTCTATCGAGGTCGAATGAGACGTCGTCCACAGCATGGACGAAGCCGCTCTTGATCCTGTAACCGGCCACAAGATCCTTGCACTGAAGTAAAGGAGTCATCTGGCTTCTATCCAACTCAATCATCTCTTTCTTAGTTTGGGATTAGAGATCTCGTCGATGGCAAAATTCATGAGCGCAAACGAAGTCCCGATCAAGGCAATGCAGATACCCGGAGGGAGGAACCACCACCACGCGCCGGACAGAAGGGCTCCACTGTTTTGAGCCCAGTATAGGATCGTTCCCCAGCTCACTATCGAGACATTGCCTAGTCCCAAAAACTCAAGGGTAGCCTCTCCCATGATCGCCGCCATTGTTGATGTAAAAAAGGATGCCATTACCAGTGAGATCATGTTGGGCAGAATCTCCCTGAAAACTATGTAGAGGGGCTTCTCACCAAGGACTCTTGACACCCTGACGAAATCCCTGTTCTTAAGACTAACAACTTGAGAGCGGAGTATCCTTGTAGGCCAGGGCCAGCTTGTGAGTCCAAGTATAAGGACGATTGGAATAACTCCCCTAACTGTTATATACGCGGCAATGACTATCATCAGTGGGAGGCTCGGGATAACAAGGAAGACGTTTGTAAACAGAGAGATGATGTCATCCACAATGCCCCCGAAATACCCGGCCACAAGCGCGAGTGTGAGGGCGAGAGCAGTAGTGAACAGTCCTGTCACAAGCCCTACAGTAAGCGTAATTCTCGTTCCGTAAACCATCTGAGAAAAGAGATCCTGTCCGGCCTTCGTCGTTCCGAGCAAGTGTTCTCTTGAGGGTTTTGCATTTAGCGGGAGTTTTGTTGTTACTCTCTCATATGTGGTCGCGATCGATTGAGTGTAGACTCTTCGTTCTGTGAATTCATCGATCTTCTCCCTTTCGATGGTTGTGGTTCTGTCCATCTCTTCGTCCACTATTCTAAGGACATCTACCTTGTTCGTCTTTGGGTCGTAAGGCGCGATCAAAGGGGCGAAGATAGCAACTCCTGAGAAAAAGACAAGTATCATAAGCCCGAACAGAGCCTTTCGATTCTCTATGAATAGAGCAAGAGTGTCCTTTAGCATCACTTACCACCGTCCCGGACACGGGGATCGAGAATTAGAATCGCGATATCCGCGATGAAATTGGCTACGAGAACGGCAACTGAAATGAAAAGGAATATAGCCTGCATTAGAGGATAATCCTTGCTCTGAACCGCCTGATAGAGCATCAGCCCGACTCCCGGATAGGCAAAGACCATTTCGGTCAGCAAGCCGCCTCCGACGACAAATCCCAGAGACATTGCGAAACCAGTTATAGATGGCAGGATGGCGTTTTTTGCGGCGTATAGAGTCTTGATCCTACGCAGCGGGAGCCCCTTGGCTTCGGCAACGGTGATGTAGTCTTCGGCCAGCACATTGATCATGTTGTTCCTCATAGTTAGTA
Organism: Mesotoga sp. B105.6.4; assembly: GCF_002896535.1. Classification (NCBI taxonomy): domain Bacteria; kingdom Thermotogati; phylum Thermotogota; class Thermotogae; order Kosmotogales; family Kosmotogaceae; genus Mesotoga; species Mesotoga sp. B105.6.4. The sequence goes on from NZ_JWIM01000057.1 coordinate 2,201, forward strand.
TCCATGCCCCCATAGAAGATATAACGATTGTCAGGGCAGGAAGTATCGCATGTTTCAGAACAGAGAGGAAGAATTCCATCGTCCCCCTCTGAAGCTGCGGTGTGTAGGC